>JABXGV010000173.1 GCA_016550485.1 archaeon | reverse complement strand
TCATCGCCACCCTCGCCCTCATCTCCATCACCGTCATCGCCCTCCTCATCCGCATCCTCCCAGGGTTGGGGTTCGAGACTCTCCTAAGGGCGTTTGATCCTTGGTACAACTATCGTGAGACGGAGTTTATTTTGGAGTATGGGTTTGGGGCGTGGTTTAATTGGTATGATGAGACGTCGTGGTTTCCGTTTGGTCGGGAGATTGCGACGTCGAGTTATCCGGGGGTGCCGTTTACGACGGCGTTTTTGTATTTGGTGTTGCAGTTTTTTGGTGTGCGGATTGATTTGATGTTGTTGTGTGTGTTGTTTCCGGCGTTGATGGGGACGTTTGGGGTGGTGGCGGCGTTTTTCTTGGGGCGGGAGGTGGCGACGACGGAGGTGGGGTTGTTTTGTGCGTTTTTCTTGGCGATTGTGCCGTCGTATACGCAGCGGACGATTGTGGGGTTTTATGATAATGAGGCGATTGGGATTTTTGCGATTATTTTGGTGTTGTTCTTCTTTTGTCGGGCGTTGCGGAAGGGGAGTGTGGCGTCGGCGATTCTTGGGGGGTTGTCGTTGGGGTATTTGGCGGCGAGTTGGAGCAGTTATATTTACGTGTTTGAGTTGTTGGCGTTGTTTGCGCTGCTCTTGATTTTGCTGCGTCGGTATAGTCGGCGGCTGCTGGTGGCGTATTCGGGGACGATTTTTGGTGGGTTGTTTATTGCGGTGTTGGTGCCGCGGATTGGGCCGGATTTTGTGCATTCGACGATGGGGTTGATTCCCATTGGCGTGTTTGGGTTGATGGTGTTGATGGAGGTGGCGGGGGCGGTGCGGCTGAGTGAGCGGGGGATGCCTCGTTCGGTGGTTGGGTTTTCGGCTCGGTTGCGGCCGTATGCGGCGTACGTGTTTGGCGGTATGTGTGGCATTGTTGTTGCGGGGTTGGCGTTTCTCTTCCAGTCGGGGTTGATTGTGCAGCTTCTTGCGGCGCCGGAGGTGAATCTGTTTTCGGGGCTGGCGGGGAAGTTTTCGACGGTGCTTGATCCGTTTATTCGTCAGACGGCGTATTTGCTGGCGTCGGTGGGGGAGCATTTGCCGTCGCCGTGGGCGTCTTTCTGGTATAACCTTAGTTTTCTGATGCTGCTGATTCCCTTTGGGCTGTACATTGCTTTCCGGAGGGAGCGGGAGGTGGATTTGCTTATTATTGTGTTTACGCTTACTGGGATCTACTTTACTGGGTCCATGATTCGTCTTGCCTTGTTGCTTGCCCCTGCTGCTGCGCTGGTTGGCGCGTATGGCTTGGTTGGTGTGTTGACGCCCTTCCGTACGGTGTATTGGCAGCGCCCCATTCTCACTCGTCGTCGGCGCCGTATTACGGCTCCAACGTCGCGTAGCTTTGCTACGGTTACGTACATGCTGGTGTTGTTACTGCTGATGGGGACTGTGTTTTTTGCCATCGATGGCGCCAACACTATGGGTGGTCCCGAGATGGTGCCGGGGTACAGATTTCCAGATACTGGTGAGATTCAATTTCAGAGTAGAGATTATCTAGAGGCTTTTGGTTGGATGCGCACGCATACGGCGCCAGATGCGGTCTTTGCATCGTGGTGGGATTATGGGTATTGGACGCGTGTGATGGGTAACCGTACGACGGTTGTGGATAACGCGACGGTGAATAAGACGCAGATTGCCTGGATTGGCCGTATGCTCATGGAGGATGATCCGATTGAGGCGCTGCGTATTTGTCGCCGCTTTGACATTGACTATGTCTTCGTCCATTTTGGCTATGGCGCCCAAGGTTATGGCGGTGATGAAGGGAAATGGCAGTGGATGGTCCGAATCGCCTATGAGGTCTTTGGCGACGAGGTGCCACACGAGAACGAGTTCTGGGACCCACTAGGAGGCACATCCCATCAGCGATTTTACGATTCACTGCTCTACAATATGCTCTACGTTAATGCGTCAAACCTAGGCGAGGGTAACTACAATGACCTGGGAGGTGGTGTGGTCGACCCAACGGTTGACCCGGCGCTTTCGATCTTTGACGCGTTCCCCATGGCTTATCAGTCGCAGTATCAGTTGATGAAGATTTTCAAGGTTGATTATACTAGGCTTGATTCTGAAATAGCAATTAAAGGAGCTAGCGCTTATCCAATTCACGGTGGGCCTTCGCCTACTGATCCGCTCTCCTCGGTAGTCATGGAGGTGGCAAACCCTGGACTTCACTCCTTCACGATTTCGAGTGTTGATATCCGCTACTACGACGATGAGGCTGAGGAGTGGCGGGTTGAGCCGGTAACCATCTATGGGTTAACCACTTCATCTGGAGAGTTTGAGGTTAAGGCTGGTGAGTCGGTGATTCTTAGCACTCGGGTTCAGCTCGAGTTCCCAGTTGGTTCGACTATTGAGGCTACGGTGAAAACTGAGGGATTCCATCCCCAGCTGAATGCAACGGCACGGATACCTGTCCGCCTTGCCCCCAGCTATAACCTGACAGCCATCCTCTCAGAGTGCTATGCCTTTGATAACGGTTCAATCCACATCGTGTTAGAAAATACTGGTGAAGGTTACTGTGAAATCGATCGGGTTGGTCGTATAGAAGGAAATGATTTGTACATCTCGGATGATTCTGAGCGCGGGCTTGTACTGTTTACTGGTGAACAGATTGAATTTAACCTAGACGCAGCTGAGGCGGGTGAGACGCTGACGGCCGGAGGAACTGTGGAGGTTGAATTGTTCTATATGTCCCTAGTTCCTGAGTATATGGGACAGAACGTTACCCTCAACTTGACCGTACAGGTGACTCCCACGCCGCACCAGCCCTCTATTTCCTCGGTTCACGACAACCCATTGAACGGAATAGAAATCTATTACGACCATTCATCTCGAATGGCTTACGCAGAATCGTCGTCACTCTCTTGTTCCGACAGCAGCCCTTTCTTCATTACTCGGCGGTACTTCCCGTAGCGATCGTCTATGGAGAAGCGGGGAGGATGAGCAAACACTACTGACCCACCACAATGTGGGCATGTAGTAGAATGCATTGTGTAGTGGGAACAGCGAGAGCACTTCTTAAGTTGTCGGGGTAATGCCAACACCTCATTAATTTAGGAGCGGGCTACGACGCTGCCCTCTCCGCCGCACTCTTTGATAACTCTAAGGCTTTCCTCAACGGCACGGTCGAGAATACTTTCCGCGTCCTTGGCACCCTTTGCCTTTAGTCGAATTCGATATCGTGGAGCTCCATCGACGAAGACTTCACCCTTTGATGGAGCAACGATTGCCTGAGCAGCCAGAAGGGCCTTTCTAACACCTTCAATCCCTTCTGCGCTCGAGCATGTTAATTTTATCGTTGCCTCAAGGCTGACTTCCCTAACAATAACATGAATCAAAGCAAGTTCATAAAGTACGTCTGCCCATTTTTTAGGTACACCAATATCTCGGAGAACTTTGACGCCCTTCTCCTTAGCCTCTTCTAGTGCTTCAAGCATGTCACTATAATTCGATTCCATGAGCTTTCCTGCTGCTTCAAAGGCTTCTTCGTATGAGGTTTTTAGTTTCTCTGCTGCCAATTCAAGTAGCCGCTTCCCTCGCTGGGCACGTTTCCACTCTTGAATCTTCATACGGGAATGCTCCTTCGTTACACGTCGAAGAGACAGGTCGACTTGTCCTCTCCGTAAATCGACACGGAGAACCTTCCCAACTATTTTCTGAGATTCTCTAACGAAGTTCCGAATGTTTCGAACCCACGTGGAGGCAATTTCAGAAATGTGAACGAATGCTTCACGACCATCATGTTCGTCAAGGCTGGCATAGGCACCATGTGAAGTGATACGTGTCACTGTTGCAATTACTAGTTCGCCAACACTTGGTAAATCTGAATCTCCAGCATGAGGGCCTTCTTGTTTTTCTGACATTTACACGACACCTAGAGCGGAACCTAACAGATTACGCTATGGCTCATTCTAACTCTGTTACTATTTCGCCGAGTATTCGAGCTTTACCCCCAGTTGGCTCTAGTAGGGGTTTACCACAGACATCACAGTTAACAACCAGCGTTGCCCAACCAAAGACTATCTGCTTATCATTTCCACATTCAGGACACTTCACTATCAAAAACCGCGATGTTGGTTCAGGTATTAGGTCTTTTCTTGGCATATCACTCACCTTACTAGACAAACTCTATCTTCTTCAGTCTATTGCCTTTACGTACAGTAGTGTGACCACACGTCTTACACTTGTACCTAATCACGTACTTCTTTGTACCAGCTTTTGCGAAACGTTTCTGAACCGCTTTGGGCTGCGAGCCATAGCCTGCTTTTTTCCTGCGATATCGTCGAGCTCCAGCAGATAGGCGGCGCTCTCGACCTTTTTTATACAGTGAGAGCGAGTGCTCTGTATGCATCCTACACCGTGCGCAATATGTCTTAACTTCCTTGGGCGCTTTCACTTCTTTCAGCTCCAATAACGACTGGCTCCGCCCCATTTCTTCTTATGATCCCACGAGCATTTTCAAGGGGGAGCACCGCCAAGTCATCAGCCCTAAACGGTCCATATGTTTTTAAATCTACTCCAGCGATTTGTGGATAATCTTCAAGGAACCGGACCAAGATTAGGCTTGACGACGAATCAGCCTCCATTGGTGCGAATAAGTCTTCCTCCAGCATCCTAACAGAGCGTAGACTTCTCGTTATTTGTTCAACGAACCGCTGTTCTTGCCTTGTCATAAGACTATGGTCTATTGTATCTGATGCTAGCACCATTGCTAGAATCTTCTTTACGCGATGTTGTAAAAGACTCTTCAAAATGAAGCGCAAGTTGGATAACTCGGCCTCAAGAAGGAGACGGTGGGTATCCGATATATCCTCTGATTGCGTCTCGGTTATTAGTTGCTCTATGTAGGTTCTTAGCCTTTGCATAAAGGTTTCACGTAGAGGGAGTAGTTTGTCTGACGCCCGTTCCTGTTTCCAATATTCAAATAACGATTCATACATCGCACACGCCTCCTTATTCATTAATTATAGCCACACCCTTGCCTAATAGCAAGATAGCGACAGAGAGAGGAAGCTCACACTCGCATTCTCTCATAGGCGGATATTCAGTGTTTCCCAAGCTGAATCCTGGCGATTCTTTCACAAAGACTTCTGTAGAGCCTTCGAAAACCTGGGCGTCGCTAAATGGGTCAAATTTCTCTAGCGAGTTCATATCTAATTGTTTCACAAGGAAGCCGGTTTTACCATGTAGCGAGCCTGGAAGGCGAATGAGACGGTGAATATCAGTTGTAACTGGCTCGTCTACTTTAGCACCCATCTGCTCAACAGCAAACTGGGCGATTGCACGCCATGCTACCTTACCGATTCCTTTAGGCATAACGTAGCGAGGAGGACTCTCCTCCAGCTGCCTTAAAATCGAAGCAGCGTCTCGAGTTAAAATCTCTTTCTGAGACGCCTTTAATTGAGTTATCTCTGAGATTTTTGAGGGGGATTTGAAGATTGCCTTTATACCCCGGGCTATTTTTTGTTCCCACCCGGGTGTTCGAGTATCTGGCCCTTTTGGTATCCCGTATGATTGATCTACAAGACCATGATGCAGGAAATCTAGTCCAACACCAGACACATAGTCAACGATTTCACGTCGCTCAGCTGAACCTAATGGCTGAACTTCCTCTGTGAAACAGTGAACGTGATATCCACGATGACCGGAAAAGACTATCATAATGTCTTTGTGGACGATGCCAAAATCGGGTAGGAGAAATTCTTCAATAATCTTTATTGCTTCGCTTTTTGCTGCGTCAAGACATTCCTTACACATCCACTTCAATTCCTGAAATGCATGAGCCCCACAATTTGGACAAGCTTCTGGTCGTTGACCTTTACCACGAGTACTACATTCTGTACAAAGCCACCGGTCGTGAAGTTTCTGACAGGGGAGAATTAGGTGGTCAGCATCGATATCAAAGATTAGATTTGCACCTTCCCATTCTTTAAGAGGCATCTGAGGTGCGTCTGGCTTCCTGTATTTTGCGGCAGAATAGAAGATATGGGCTGGTCCTTCATTCGCTATGAATTGAATTAACTCTTCCTTCTTTGTGAAGCTGGTATGACGGAGAGCCCCTCTTCGAGTGAACCAGAAAAAGGCGAACTCGCGTTTTTCGTAGTCTGGTGGCATAGTAAGGCCTTCGTGCTTCCGCTGGTAGTACGCCGCAAATTGATTCTTCAGGAACTCTTCGGTTTTATCCACTTTCTCCTCCTCCGATAATATGCAAGAGGGTGCCGTATGAACTCGCAGTATTTATCCTTCTTCACACAAAGCCGAGTGGATACCAAATAGGCACATGCAGGTGGAGTATATTCGGTGCTCCCTCGCTTGCCAGCAATGTGTTCAATCTGATACCGCGCAAGATCTTCACGGAAGTCAGGAGCCTTTACGAAAAGGTTTAGAATTGAATCGACATCCATCCCGACATTTAAAAGAAAAGATGTTATTGTAAATCGCGCGATATGCGAAAGCGGTTTACCCTCAGCCATATCACCTAGAAGGGCTTGAATGCAGGGCGGGAATGCTTCTGGGATTATCTCACCCATTATTTCCTGCTTCATACGTTCTGTACGACCGCGAACAATCACTTCTAACTCTTCATAAAATTGTTGAATGTTAGGAGGGAAAGGTGGTGTAACTTGTTTTACATCACTGATTAGCAGCTGTTCCACAGCTGCCCGCAACACTCGTGCAGTATCTCCCTTCCTGAGAAGGACATAGCCACTGACCATACGTTTGTTTACTAGCTTCCATTCTCGCTCATGAAAACCTGCTGTAGCGGCAAGATAATTTGCAAAGTGAAGCCTGTGAGAGAATTCACGTCCAGCAATTCGCGTGGGTTTTGGGTCTAGCTGCCAGTTGAAGTTGCGCGTAGCTAATTGTGCAAGCTTTAAATCTGATTCTTTGAAGAAATAGCGCTCAGCACGCTTAGCTTCTGCGGTAGCCCAACGCCGGCGGAAAAACATGCTTTTAATTGCGTCAACCATCACCTTCGCAACAAAGAAGCTAGTTAATTCTACGAACTCGCTACTTGTTTTACGTTCTGGACTCGCAGATTCCTTTGTTTCAAGGGCTTGAAGCAGGCGGCTACGAGCCAGCTGAAGCGCTTGTGCATCTGCATCAATCTCTTTAAGAGATATGTCTAGCTCCTTCAACAGACGCCGTGCAGAAATCGACCACGGATATTTCGCAGCCTCATAGATTTTAGTATCCTCGAGCATTTGTCCTGCCTTAGAATTCGTCTTCTACTCGCGGTGCAAGATAATAGATTATATGACCACCGTTGGTTACTGTGAAAACCAGTTTGATTGGTGTTCCTTCACCAAATTCGACTTGGACTGTGTCAGATGCAGCCACTGCTTTCATCATATCACTCAGATACTCCAGAGCATAAAGAGACTTGGATGGTTGCTTGACCTTGTATTCTAGAAGTGCTTCATCTTCTTTGCTGAGCCGCACTTCAAGATTGCCTGTATCCCCACGTGCAGAAATCACTAAGGCACTTTCAGTCGCGTTTAACGCTACAAAATCGCTAATAATATCAGCGTCTTGAATTATCTCCTTAAGTGTATCAGCTGTTATTTTTACAGACACGCCAAACTCCACTGTAAGTGTTGGTGGCCGTTCACCACCCAATTCGATTAATGCTACACTGAAGCTGCGGCGTGTGCGTCCTAAGAGTGTAATTACTAATTTGTTTGATTCATGATCTACACTTAGCTCCAAGCTGTTACCAGAAGCAGCACGCTTGACGATTTTTTCTATCTCGTCTAGGTTTACGCCGATTTTAGTTTCCTCATCACATTTATACTCACTAAAGGCGCCCTTGGGGAGCTCGAAGTCAACCATCGCTATTCTCGATGGATCCATGGCACGTAAGGTAAGTCCCTTAGGCGAAATTTCAAAATTAGCTTCGTCAACTAGAGCGGAAATAGCGCTGATGAGAGCTTGCCATGTTTTTGCATCTTCAAACTTGGCAGTAAACATTTAGTCAATCCTCCGAAGTAGTCAGGTTTTGAATAATCGTATAGCACGTTTATATAATTGCTTATCAAGAGCCGCAATGTCTTGGACAAAATCTGCACGAATTAATGGTTGTCCCTCACCTGAAAGAGCAACAGTGCCAAAAACGCGTACAAAGGCTTGGAGCTTTGGAGGAGCCTCTACTGATACCATAATTCGACCAGTGTCATCACTAAGTACAATCAATTCATTGTGGACATCAACTACGAATCCCATTATGCGAACGCGGCGACCTACATCCTCTCCTGTTATGGCACCTATTTCTTTGAAGACTGCAGCCTCTCTGACAAAGGAAGTTCCTGACAAAGCCACCATCTACCTCATTGATTTAAAATAGTGAATTTCGATAATAGACTTAAAACTACCTATATTAAGATGACAATGAAGGAAAGATTAAAAGCATCTCTCCTGCGATGACGTCGTATTCCTTTTACTAGAAAGGAGAACCGATTTCAGCTAAACCTACGGACGAACAGCATTTAAGGTGATTTCATGTCGTGGAGAACTATTCCGCTTCGAAATGTCATCCTAGCCCTTCTTGATAAGCGGCAAGGTGTATTGATAGACAAAGAACTAGTCAGATTGCTAAAGACTATTAGAGAGAACACTACTCCTGCAGAGTTGAACCGTACCCTAATGGAATTGGAGATAAGCGGGCTTGTCCATGTTCAGCAAATCACAAAATCAAAGCGCAAGATAGAGCGGGTTACTAGTCGTCGATATCTCACCATTGCAGAAGACTGATATTCCTCGATGCTTCGGTTATACAAATGGAGTAGTACTGGGTCGTGTTTGACGAGCTCTTTTACCCCAGGCTAGGTAGGCTTTCTCCATCTCTGCGGTGATTGTGGGGTTTACCTCTTTAATCGCTTTCATGAAATGTCTACGATGGACTTTTTCTGTCGCCATATCCTCATCAAGCGCGGCAAGGGCAGCTTCTCTACAACATGCTTGAATATCACTACCCGCGAAGCGGTCAGTGGCTTGAACTAATTCGTCGATTTTTACATCCTTTGCGAGAGGCATACCCTTGATGTAAATTTCAAAGATTTTTTGGCGTGCGTCTGCATCTGGTGCATGAACCAAGATGTGTCGATCGAAGCGCCCCGGTCTGAGTAATGCTGAATCGAGAAGGTCAGGACGATTAGTAGCAGCTAACACAACGACATCCTTTAGGGATTGAATGCCATCAATTTCGGTTAGGATTTGACTAATTACACGCTCGGTTACATGCGAATCTCCCACACCACTACCACGAGCGGGTGCTAGAGCGTCAACTTCATCAAAGAATATGATCGCAGGAGCTGCGTGCCTAGCACGCCTGAAGACTTCCCTTACAGCCTTTTCTGATTCACCCACCCATTTTGACAAAACCTCTGGTCCTTTGATACTTATGAAGTTCGCTTCGCTTTCAGTTGCTACTGCTCGAGCAAGAAGTGTTTTCCCGCAGCCAGGAGGTCCAAAAAGGAGAACACCACGAGGTGGCTCTACGCCAAGACGAGTGAAGGATTCAGGATGTCTGAGAGGCCATTCGACAGCTTGTTTAAGTTTCTCCTTAATTTCTTCAAGACCACCAATATCAGTCCAACGAACATTGGGAACTTCAAGAGTGACTTCTCGCATTGCTGTTGGTTGAATCTCTCTTAGAGCGTGCAGGAAGTCCTCGTTTGTCACCCTAAGATCGGCGAGTACTTCGGGAGGAATCTCGTCTTCTTCTAGGTTGATACGAGGCAGGTAACGGCGTAACGCAAGCATAGCTGCTTCGCGACAAAGGGCAGCAAGGTCTGCTCCAACATAACCGTGTGTTATGTTGGCTATCGTTTCAAGACTCACCGACTCTAACGGCATTCCTTGTGAATGAATGAGGAGAATTTGGTGTCGACCATCACGATCGGGGATACGTATTTCGATTTCCCGATCAAAACGGCCAGGACGACGAAGCGCTGGATCAATGGCATTAGGCCGATTGGAAGCCCCTATTACAATGACTTGGCCACGTTTCTGTAGACCATCCATTACCGCGAGTAGTTGTGCAACAACTCGACGTTCAACTTCACCTAAGACTTCTTCACGTTTAGGAGCAATAGCGTCTATTTCATCGATGAATATAATGCTTGGAGCATTCTTTTCTGCTTCTTCGAAAATCTGACGAAGGCGTTTCTCAGATTCCCCGTAAAACTTGCTCATGATTTCGGGACCATTTATGGAAATGAAATGCGCTTCAGATTCATTAGCAACTGCTTGTGCAAGCAGGGTCTTACCACAACCAGGCGGGCCATGTAGAAGAACACCTTTTGGTGGGGTGATACCAAGCCGCGCAAAAAGCTCAGGGTGTTTCAGCGGTAGTTCTACCATTTCTCTAATTCTTTGAATTTCGTCACCAAGACCACCGATTTCTTCGTATGTGATGTATGGGATACCTGCTTCCAATTCTTTGGGCGGTTCACTTAGAATCGTAAGCTGAGTATTTAGAACAACAAGACCGATACCAGTAGGGCGTAGACGACGAACTATGAACCTGACCGGTCGTCCTAAAATTGATACATGGACGGTATCATCTTTGGTTACTGGGCAATTCAAGAGTTTTTGTTTCACAAACTCATCGAAATCTTTAGCAGGAAACCTCATTTCAAGAGGAGCAAGAACTATCGCTGCTGCTGACCGTTCCTGAACCTGATAAGCTGATACGTTTTCTTCTAGGCTAGCCCCTGCGTTTCGACGCATACGACCATCCATTCGAATAATGCGCTGTCCCTCATCCTGAGGATAAGCTGGCCACACAATACCAGCTGTTAGTTTGCGCCCCTTGACTCCAAGGATGTCACCTGTCTGAACGCCTAGCGACTCCATTGTCGAAGTATCGATTCGGACGATGAACCGTCCTGCATCCCGTTCGTGCGCCTTCTTCACTCGGAGTGTGACAGTTTTGCCTTTAGGTTGAATTTCATCTTCCAAGTCTTATCCCAGCTATTAAGATTAAATTTAGGCTTTTAACTTCGTCGGCATTATGATTAGATCTCTTGATTTTTCAGATGTGGTTAAGGAGTGGAAATTCTTGAATCCCTTTTCATCAAAGATTATAATTACAGGAGTGAGACTGCTTCGATTACGACTTCACCTACTCCCTGAATATCCTGTACTATTTTCTCGACTGAATCAGTACCGCCAGCCTCATCTCCAACAATGAAGCGCATTCGAAGAGCGGATAACGGACCAAATATTGGCACCTCCTCGAATCCTTCAATATCCACCTTACCTTGAAGGGACTGCTCGATTCGTTTCTTCAGTTCTTCTAAAGGAACCGTGGCATCTTCAGGCATTATTTTCATTATTGCAAGAACATCGCCCAAAAGCACTACCTCCTAGTTATGTCTAATACCTGTGTTGGGATGTCAATTAAGGTCCTTTAAAATTACAACCCGCACAAGTATAAGGATTCGCAAACTCCCGGCACTTTTCGCATCGCCAAAGTGTTAGCCCGCCACAAGCGGGACATATGAAATGTACGGAGTTTTCAAGAGGGCTAACTAGACCTCCGCAAGAATTGCAGAATGGTGTTTTATGTTCACTCAAAGATATCGCCTTCGTTCGTAGCTTTGCTCCTCTCAGAGATGCACGGTTCTTTAAATGTTATTCAACATCACCCTCCTTCACCTACAGCCTTTCCTTGTTAACAGCCCTACGCTTTAATGGTGTCCCGCAGTGTGGGCATATCTCGCCTTTGGTACGTTTTGGGAACTGCCGCGTACAACCTGGACAGTAGGTTTTCCATTTGATAATTTCACGAATGCCATGCTCCCCCACAGAGCGAAACTTGATGGACAAAGAAGAAGCGATATTCTGAATTGCATAGTCATTAGTTAGGACTACTGCATCATAGCCTTGCTTGGTAAGATCCAGGGCAAGAGCTAGGAGTTGCTGATCAGGTTCAGACAAATATTGAAGGTCGCCCAAGGCAGCTGCTGCTGCAACTACGGTATTAATCGAGGAAGAAGTTGGTTCTATAATTCGAAGCTTCCCGGAATTTAGTAGCGTCTGAATGATATTGTCGAGTTTTTTGCGTTTCATTTCCTCTAAAAGAGATGGTGTAGTAGCAAATTGAGCTTCAGCCGCTGCATAGCCTAAATGTCCTATAAGAGCTGATGTATCAATAACGAAGATAAGTGAATCAGAGTTTCCCATCAGGGCCACCTAAGAAGTTTTTCCCGTAAGCGGCGAAAGAAACTGTTGTGTCGACGAAGGATTAGGAGGGGGGATTCGGATTTCTTAATAGTCACAGGAGCTTCTGCTGGGATTCGATGTAGTAGCTCGCCGTCTATCACTAGATTCGTAATTTTATTTGCTTGCACACTGAGTATTGTAGAATCAGGAAGTACTAGAGGAAGCATACTGTTACGTAAGGGTGCGGAAGCAACAAGGAGTATAGCGCCAACATTAGGATGTAAAACTGGCCCTCTTAATGAAAGCGTATGACCAGTAGATCCATTCGGCGTTGCGATAACAAGACCATCACCACGAAATTGGAGTATCGAGTCTTCCCCAATTTGGAGTTGAAAGGCGAGAGGACGTCCATGTTTTTGAGGGAACAATGCCACTTCATTTGCCGCATCTGGAATTTTATTATCTTGGAAGCTGGTAGAAAGCCGTAATATTTCCTGAACTTCAAAGTCACCGGAAAGCACCCGAGTTAGTAGGGTCTCTGCATCTTCAATCTCACATTCAGAGAGAAAGCCAAAAGACTGGAGGTTCACGGGAAATATCGGTACACCAGGGGGAAGAGACCGAGCTGCGTGAAGGGTTGTTCCGTCACCTCCTATTGTAATAACGAAGTCCGCTTGTAAATCATCAAGAGAAATACCTAATTCAGAACGTCTTAGTTTTTCCGCTAAGTAAACAGGCATAAGAACTGAAAGGCCCTTAGTTTCGAGAAAAGCTAAGAGCCGCTCAGCTTCCTTCACACCTGCTGCAAAATTGGGTCTCGTTAATAGTCCAACCGTCTTCATCAAAGAGACATCACGTTTCAAGTTTATAACAGATTCCCGACTAGAACAAAGAGCCTAAAAGTTTAAGTGAGGTCTATCATTTTATCCGAAAAGGTGGCAGTCGATGTCCATGAAAATAATGGATGCAGGTAGCCTAAAAATAGGTCGTTATATTTTGATTGATGAAGAGCCATGCCGCATTGTAAGTATCGAAAAAAGCAAGTCAGGGAAGCATGGTCACGCAAAAGTACGAATTGTTGCTATAGGACTTTTTGATGGTGTGAAACGCAGCATCGTCTTACCGAGTGACGCGAAGGTTCAATCGCCAATCATTGACAAACGTGTCGCTCAAATTAATTACATCACAGACGCGACGCCGCCCATTTTGGGTCTTATGGATATGGAATCCTTCGAGAACTTTGAGATGCCAGCACCTGACGAAGAGTCTTTTGAGGGCAGCATTGAGCAAGGTGCTCAAGTCGAGTATTGGATTGTGATGGAACGCCGAAAACTTATCCGTAGCCGCTAAGACCTATCGTGTTCATACTACCTCGTATTAACAGATTTTTGGTAGTTACACAATGCAGAAACGAATTGTTAAACAGATGATATTGAAACAACGAATGACTCTCAGCAATCTCGTATCGCAGTACGATGGTGCGGGGGTTTTAGGAGCGGGTAGACTAGCTCGAGCGGTGAAAATCGTTCAAAAGATGTTTCAATCTAACGAGTGGCTTGTAATTTTATCAATGGCTGGGCCCATGATAGCGGGAGGATTACGTACCATCATCACAGACCTGATACGGAGAAAACAAGTGCACATCATCATAACAAACGGAGCCAATGTAGTCCACGATTTAGTTGAGGCAATCGGAGGGCATCACATCAGAGGAACGATGGATGCTGATGATAGTGAGCTAGCTGAAAGTCAAATTGGAAGAGCTGGTGACATCTTCATCGAAACCCAATCTTTCGAGAAACTCGAAGATTTTATGACAGAATTTCTTGGGAACATTCCTGAGGCAAGGCGCGTATCAGGTTTGTCACCCTCCGAGCTAATCTCGGAACTTGGTAAGCAACTAGAGGACACCCAGTCCTTCGTTAGGCAAGCCCATTTACATAATGTGCCAGTTTTTTGTCCAGGAATATTAGATTCTATGCTGGGTCTTCACCTAGCTCTATTCCGGCAATTACAGAAAATGCAGCTTGACGGTTTGAAAGATATGAAGATACTTCATGACAACCTATTCGAGGCAAAGCAGGTTGGGGCTTTGATTCTAGGCGGAGGCTTGCCTAAGCATTTCACGTTGGGTGCGAATATACTGCGCGGCGGACTTAATAGCGCCGTTCAAATCACAACTGCACGTGACGAGGATGGCAGCCTTAGTGGTGCAAAGCTCCAGGAAGGTATTTCGTGGGGCAAGGTGAGCCCTACTGCCTCCTTTGAAACTATTATCGGCGATGCTACTATTCTTTTTCCTCTCGTCATAGGTGCTACGCTAGGATGACTGATTCCACCTTGGACGTGGAGAAGAAAAGCATTAATAGTCCTCTTTTTGTATTCTGAGTTGTACTATTGAAAGTAGGAAGAGACCATGGTTCTTGGAAAATTAGGTTCAGCACTCCACTCTGCAGTGCAGAAATTACTTCGCGCCCCATTAGTTGACAAGAAATCAGTCAAAGAACTTGTACAGGATCTTCAACGAGCACTCCTCCAAGCTGATGTCAATGTCCGGTTAGTTATGGAACTAACTAAACGCATAGAAGAACGCTCTTTGAAAGATGAGATTGCCCCAGGGATTTCTCGTCGAGATTATGTCATCAAAGTAGTCTACGAAGAATTAACTGCCATTCTTGGAGAAAAGACTGCTCCCCTGACCCTCAAACCTGGACAGCCAAATGTGTATCTTGTCGTGGGAATCCAGGGTAGTGGCAAGACTACAACTATTGGTAAACTAGCGAAGCTAATCAAGAAAAGGGGGCATCGTGTTGGTGTTGTAGCAGCAGATACCTTTCGTCCAGGTGCATATGACCAGCTCCGCCAGCTTGCAGAGCAAGCTGATGTACCCTTCTTCGGTGAGCCAAAAGCAAAGGATTCGGTTAAAATCGCTAAGAAGGGCGTTCAGCACTTTAAGTCAGAAAACACGGAAGTAATTATTGTTGATACATCTGGTCGGCACAAGGAGGAAAAAGGGCTTATCCGAGAGATGCAACAAATAGCAAAGGCAATCAATCCAAATGAAATCATACTAGTAGTAGATGGCACGCTAGGCCAGCAGGCAGCAATACAAGCAGCTGCATTTCATGAAGCGACCCCTATAGGCTCAATTATTGTAACAAAGTTAGATGGTTCAGCCCGTGGAGGGGGCGCGCTCTCAGCTGTTGCCGCAACCGGTGCCCCGATTAAGTACATCGGTACAGGCGAGAAAATTGATGCTCTAGAACAGTTCGTACCAACTAAATTCGTCGGTCAATTACTTGGAATGGCTGATTTCGAAGCGTTATTACAACGGGTTAAAGATGCTGAAGCGATGCCAGAGAAAGAGCTGGCGAAAGCTATAATGTCGGGTCGTTTCACGCTAAAGGATATGATGGCACAAATGGAAGCAATGGGAAAAGTAGGGTCACTCAGTAAAATCTTAAGCATGCTAGGTCTTGGCTATAAAGTGCCCAAGGAAATGCAGCAAATGGCAACCGAAAACCTAGAAAAATGGAAAGTGATTATAAAATCAATGACCCAAGAAGAAATGGAAACACCCAAATGTATTCACCGTTCCCGGACAGAACGCATCGCCCGGGGTGCTGGTTGTCAGCCCAAAGACGTTAAAGAACTCTTGCGTCAGTATAATCAGTCCAAACGCCTCATTAAATCACTTCGGAAACGCCGAGGAGGAATGCGTCTGCCAGCGGCGTTAGGTGGTCAACAGCTTCCAAAGGGCGGCCGCTAGGTTGCAAACATTTCTCGTTGTTGTTGATTCTCCTGCTGAATTTATGATTACGAAGACCGAGCTGGATATTGGACTAATAACTCGCCCATACCAATATGTCGCACACTGTGTGCGAAGTGCGCTGTGTATTTCCCATAATCTACGCCGATGGGTAGGCCTAGTAATTTGTTTTGACAAGATTGGACCCATATCAATCCATATTGATTCTGGATCAATACGTTACATGGGAACTGATGAGCGGTCTATACTTCTCCTTCTTATGAAAGGACAAACTACGTTCCTGAAAAGAAAGCAACGTGCTCCTGCAGGCCTTAGAATTAGTCCTTCAAATGCCGAAGAAACGTTATCTCAGTTAGCCAATGAAGATGCACTCCTTCTCTTTCCAGGTAGAAGTACTAATTGGGAGAGAACAGTTAGAGATTTTAGCAGAATTGTAATGTACTGTCCACTATCAGAGAACCCGAGTCTCCAATGGACAAACTCCTTTACTGGAAAACACTACAATGATTACCACAGACGAGATTTGGCTATTCTAGCGGTTCTGCACAAGCTTGATTTGATAGACTGGGTAAAAGAGAAATAATGATAGTACCATCAGATGTTGCTTGAATAATGACCATAAGTAAATTACTGAAAAAGGCTGAGCAGGTCTTAGCCCGGTGTCCAGTGTGCGACTGGTGCCTCGGTCGACAATTCGCATCTCTTGGATATGGTTTGTCAAACCGAATGCGGGGGAACGCTTTTAAAATCCTCCTGCTGTTAGCAAGTACTGAGACTTACCTAAAAAGCAGGAAACGCGGAAACATTCGATTAAAGCAATTAGCTGAGCATGGGATGTTTCTACCAGCACTACAATTTCTTGAAAAAGAGGGAATAACAGGATGTGCTCCCGCAAAGCATTGCAGCATTTGTCTTGGTATTATGGAACGGCTGGATGAGATTGCAAATTTGACAATTCAGAAACTGAAGGGCTGGGAGGCTACCTCTATACTCCTTGGTTCAAAAATCTCTGCAGATTTTGTTGAAAGAGAGGAACAAATGCGCAGTGAGCTACAAATAGAAACTGGAGAGCCGCTGAAGGCAGAACTAAACCGAGAAATTGGGAAAATAGTTACGGATCTTCTTAACATCCCGGTCGACTTCAAATCACCAGACATCGTTGTTGTGGTGAAAATTCCATCACTTACAGTAGAGCTGCAAGTAAACTCGCTTTTCATCTATGGACGATACCGGAAGCTTATTCGAGGAATTCCACAGACCAAATGGCCCTGCCGTGAATGTTTAGGAAAAGGATGTACTCGGTGTGAAGGAACAGGGAAGATGTATCCCGAGTCTGTTGAAGAATTAATTGCCGCGCCATTACTAGAAGTAACCCAAGGGAAAGGCGTGAAATTCCATGGGGCTGGCCGCGAAGATATCGACGCCTGTATGTTGGGTGTTGGACGCCCCTTTGTTCTAGAAATTCTCACACCAAGAAGACGGAATATCGACCTTGAAGAAATAACTGAGACGATAAATCGGTATGCACAAGGAAAAGTAGAGGTAAACAAATTACGTTTTACCAATAAAGAGATGGTTAAATTTCTAAAAGGCAGTTCAGCGACTACTGAAAAAACCTACAAGGCAATCGCGCAAACTGAAAAACCACTTCTACCAGAGGAGCTACAAAAACTCGAAACAATACCAATGCCCCTTGAAATAAGACAGCGCACACCACAACGAGTACTCCACCGAAGAGCGGATAGAGTTCGGAGAAAGCAGATATACGAATTAAAGGTCACTTCTAAGGATAAGGATAAGATAATACTTTTAATACGCTGCCAAGGTGGTCTTTACATAAAGGAGTTCATATCTGGCGACGACAATCGTACAACACCCAGCATTACTGAAATCTTAGGAAAACCAACCAAATGCATCCAGCTAGATGTGATAGATGTAAACCTGCCAGAGGAAGAACTCCAACTTTGAAATCAGACACATCCAATGACGATTATTCACGGCAAGGCAACAAGATGGGTTTCATCTCGATAAGTAAATAACAAGTAGAGTAATAATCTTTAAAAGAACATTCAACCACGTTGGCACCTCCTAGAAAGAAGCGAGTTGTTCATGTATGGTGAAGCGCAGCCATGGTTACCGCGTCGGTAGCAGGAAGATAATGACGAAAAGTCCTCGCAAACGCGGCTTACCACCATTGGGTAGACTTCTACGCACCTATGAAAAAGGACAGCGTGTAGAGATTATGATAGACCCTTCGATTCATGGTGGGCAACCACATAGACGATACCACGGACGAGTCGGTATTATTAAGGATAGAAGAGGGAACGCGTATGAAGTCACTGCACTGCTAGGTAGAAAAGAGAAATTACTGATTATCAGGCCAGAGCATCTTCGTCCCTACAGTGGAGATCAACAACAATAGCTAGTAAACGAGGGAAACTAGATGAAGAAGATACTTGAAGCAGAACCACTTACATTGGCAGAGGTAAAACAATCCCTTACCAAACGTGGAAGAAAAGCCGAGTTAAGCTATATACAGCGCGTGACTCTGGAATACACTACTAGGTTCTCGCCGCTCACCGCACGAAAAACAAGATCCATCGTAAACAAACTAGTTAAGAAGTTCGATATGGAGGAAAATCTGGCAATACAACTTGTTGATATCTTGCCAACAACTACAGAGGAGCTAGCTTCCTTCCTTTCAAAAGCATCGCGTACTTATTCTGAAGAGGAGCAAGAAAAGATACTGGAAATTCTAGAAGTACCTAGAAAGAAAGCTGAAACAAAAGAGAAAGAGGGTTAGAAAACAGTAAGAGACAGCTTTTAGTTTTATCTTATATCCTTGAGGGGCTGAAGATGTCACGTCCGATAAAGAAGTTTGAAGAATACGCATTTGTATTAGACTTTCTTCCTCGCGGTTATCCAGAGGATACCCGTCCACTTTTCAGGAAAGAAGCAATTGTACAAGCGATAGGTGACACCTACTTCACTCTTCTCGAGCTAGTGCCCCGAAAAGGTGCACGATTTGAGCCACATGAAGCTGTTTTCATAGGTCGCGATAAAAGAGACAAGATTGACCATGTCAAGCGACGTATTACTTATGATGATTTAACAGCGACAGCACGCAGCGAACTGCCTTTTATCATTGAAATGCTTGTTGGGAAATCAGAAGAGCGTTTTGTGGAGTTCTTTAATACTTCAAGACCTCTAACAACCCGGATGCATAGCCTCGAACTACTTCCTGGTATCGGGAAGAAGTTCATGTGGCAAATTCTTAAAGAACGTCAGAAAGCGTTATTCACAAGTTTCCAAGATATAGCAGAACGTACCCATATTAGGTCCCCAAAGGATATTATAATCAAACGAATTCTATCTGAACTTCAGCGAGAAGACAAATATAGCCTTTTTACGAGAAAACCGGCTGCGGATAGAGAGATGGGAAGGACTTAGAAATAGAATGCCAACGGAGGGGCTTCTCAAACAAACACAGAGTTGGCTTCGTACTCATGGTATTACTATCTCGAAGACTTTGGGGCAACACTTCCTAATTAATGAACAAGTCTTGGCTCGAACTCTAGACTACGCTGATTTAAACCCGACTGACACGATACTTGAAATTGGGGCGGGTATTGGAACATTAACACGAGCATTAGCCAATCATGTTCGGCATGTGTATGCCATTGAGAAGGATTCTGTGTTGTTCGACGCACTTCAGAAGGAGTTTGAAGGAATCACTAATATCACACTCATCCGCGGTGACGCTGTAAAAGTAGAATGGCCCGCAACTAACAAACTAGTAGCGAATCTGCCGTTTGGAATCTCTTCACCAGTACTTTTCAAGTTTCTATCCTCAGAAATCCAAACCGCTCTTTTAATGCTTCAACGAGAATTTGCCGAACGTCTCACCGCCTCTGCTGGATCAAAGACTTACGGAAGGCTAACGGTGATGGCAACCTATACAGCCACATCTGAAATTCTAGAATATGTAGCACCCAATTGTTTTCATCCACCTCCTGAGGTTACGTCCGCTCTAGTTCGGATTAGACGATGCGTAGAACCTGCGTTTACTGTGATGGATTATTCGCTTTTCACCAGACTTGTTGTAGTCCTGTTTAATCAGCGTCGAAAGAAAATCCGTACCCCGCTCACTGCGCTCCTACGAGAAATGGAGTTAAAACCAAATACCATTGAAGAAATTAAGTGCCAAATTCCCTGGCTAGACCACAGGGCAGAGGAGCTTAACCCAGAAGAACTAGCGGAAATAGCCAACATTATATATCAGGTGAAGCCCGATTGAACCCGGTCGAAGCATCTTTTTCAGATGTACGAGTTGTTGTTCATGATGGAGTTTATGAGCCAGCTGAAGACACCTTAATGCTCTGCGAATACCTTGACATCATTCCAGGAGAAACGATGCTTGAAATTGGTTGCGGATGTGGGCTCGTATCTATTGTTGCCGCAAGAAACGGTGCAGCTGTTGTCGCAACTGACAAATCCCTAGCTGCAGTTCAAAACACTCGAGAGAATGCCAGGAGAAACGCCCTTCTTGATAAAATCGACGTACGTCAAGGGCAATTATTTGAACCAATTCGTGAGGAAGAACGATTCGCCCTGATTGTCATTAATCCACCCTACTTACCAGGGACTAGAGAGGACCCAGCTTATGACAACGCATGGTCGGGGGGACTCGATGGGCGAGAGGTGATAGACGCCTTCCTTGCCCAATGCACGAATTTTCTCGAAAACGACGGGCGTGTTTTACTTGTACAATCTTCTCTCTCCAACACTGACAAAACACAGAAAGCGCTAGACACCTTATTCCATAGTTCAACCATAAAAGCAGAGAAACGCTTCTTCTACGAGCGGCTTCTCCTCTTTGAAGCTCAAAGACCTCGTCAAGCAACCTACTGAAAAGTTTTAGAATACAGCATCTATGAAGAAATTAGGTGAATCGATGCCTGTCAACCTGACCGCAGAGGCCTCAGCAGCAAAAAGAGCCTACGAAGAAGCGACAGGGCTCGAAGATAGAATCGAAAAACTAGAGAAATTCATCTCGCTCATCCCAAAACACAAATCGAATCGAGCGTAAATCGATCGAGTGTAAATCAAGCGAGAAATTCGTAAGAACATACCGTCACAGGCTTACAGTGCTGCGTAGCGAGTTAGAAGAGCGCAGAGCTAGGCGAAAAGTAAGTACAGGTGGTCCCTCATACTCCTTGCCAAAAGAGGGGGCAGGGCAGGTCGTGTTGGTGGGACTTACAAGTAGTGGTAAAAGCACTCTGCTGAATCACCTCACAGGTGCTAAGGCGAAGGTTGGAAACTACGGGTTCACAACCCAGCTACCTGAGCCTGGGGTGCTTAAGTTTGGCGGCAGCGACATTCAAATTATTGAAATGCCTGCTCTCTTTGAGGGAGTAGAAGAAAGCAGTATCGGTCGACAAATTCTCGGCGGGATAAGGAATGCAGACCTTATCGTTCTTGTCATAGATCTTTCAAAGCCGCCCATCCCTCAAATGGAGTTCCTGATTCAGGTTTTAGAGAAGTCTAGGATTAAACTAAATAAAACCCCGCCACCAATACGGTTCGCTAAGACTGGCAGTGGCGGTTTTCACATCATCGGTCAAACTCATTTTCAAGGCGACCCTGACCTCATCCATCAGTTACTTCACATGCGACGAATCCACAACTGCTCACTACAATTCAGAGGACCCGCGACTCTTGAAGATCTTATTGAAGTAGTAGATAGTAGGACTCGCTACGCCCCCGCGATTGTTATTGGTACGAAAGGAGACGCCACAAATAGCTCCTCTCATTACGAAGAACTTTGCAGTCAGTATGGTGGTGAATTCAGTATTTTCGCTGTTTCGGTAAAGAATGAAAGGGGAATAGAAGCCGCAGCAGAAGGTATATTCCGAGGACTAGGAGTAATACGGGTTTACACGAGAAAGGCGTCAGGTGAAACCGCTGACAAGCCATTAATCCTACACCAAGGCGCCACAATCGAAGACCTTGCTGACCGCCTGCACAGTGATTTTCTCAGAAGTTTTCGATACGCGATTGTCTTCAGAAAAAGCGAGCAGATGAGACGGAAGAAAGTAGGACTCACATTTCAATTAGAAGATCAAGATATTATCCAAATCTTCACCAGCGGGAAATAATTCACGAGTTTAATGAGGCTCCACACAAGATTAATAAGATGGAGAGATTTGCAGATACCACTCCCCAATCTAATCGGGGAGGCTCACTACGATGGTAAGACCCGGTAAATGTTATCGCTATGTCACGCGCCCACCCTACACACGACAGAAGTACATCAAGAGAATTCCAGGACGTAAACTAGTGCTATTTCGAATGGGCAAGAAGAAGAACAGGAACTTCCAACTAACCTTGAGCCTCACTACGGATGAGAAGGTACAGATACGGCATGAAGCCATGGAAGCCATGCGAATCGCTGCCAACCGATTTCTAAACCGACGAATTGGTGTAGAAGATTACTTCCTGTGGATACGCGTCTACCCCCACCAAATCCTCCGCGAGAAAAGAATGATGGCATTCGCTGGAGCTGATCGTATCCAGGAAGGGATGAGGCGGTCCTTCGGGAAGCCCTTTGCGCTGGCAGCTCGTGTCCGTCCAGGTCAACCAATTCTTACTCTTGAAGTCGACTTCAAGCACCTCCAGTTGGCTAAGGATGCGCTGCGCCGTGCAAAGATGAAACTCCCCACTCCCTGCACAATTCGTCTGGACCGTGCGAATCCACCCGAGCTAGCAGCAAAAGTAGGATTATAGTAGAAGCTTAATCGCCTATTTTGCTTCGTATTTTAGGGACTTTAAGTAGCTTCTTGGTTCTATAATATTGACCCAGCCATGGCTAGTATAATCACTGATCTAAAGGCAATTCCTAAGAATAGTAGAGTGGTTCTAGGCGTTTCTGCTAGTTGGTTTTTTTCAGCGGGGCTTGTATCTTCTTGGAAGAACCTATTCATCAATATGTTTGGAGGCTTTCTTCTTGTTGGTGCCATCTCTACAGTGTCTCTTGGGCTAGGGCTGCTGTTTTCCTTTTTGGGTGGCCATCTAGGCGCTGCTTATTCCGAAAAGAAGATTGTTGTAACAAGCATATTGGTCACAGCAATAGGTTATGCGCTTTTCGCTCTAGCCAGCACTGTCGAAATCCTAGCCCTTGGTATTGTGCTTATGACGTTCTCAAGTCTTGGCGCGCCTTGCTTGAATTCGATTTACTTTGGAGAGGTTCAGCGGGAACACCGAGGTTTAGCATCGGGGACGCGAACTGTGGCCGTTAATGTTGCCGCATTTACTGCTCCAATCGTGAGCACCCATGTCTTACTGAGCCTACTGGGATTCGTAGGAATGATGCGGATGGGATTGCTTCTTACAGCTATCTGCCTTATAATTAATAGTGGAGTAGTTGCGCTTCTTGTTCGCCCCAACAAAGGTGATGCTGACGCCATAAGAAAAACACCAAAGAGTAAGCAGCTCTTTCTTGACGGGCTACATACAACACTACGTACGTCGCCAGCACTCCGGATATTATTAGTTGTAACAATCCTAGAGAGTGTTGGCTATAGCATCAGCACTACATACGAAATTTTCGTAGTAACAGGAATAGTGGGGGTTACAATTGACGCCTATAGTATACTGCTATTAATATACGGTGTGCTCTTCATTCCGCTAGGATTTATATTTGGAAGATATGCTGATCGTGTAAGTAGGTGGCGTTGCGCTCTCGGTTTCCTCCTTTTACCCTTCATAAACTTAGCCCTTATTTTCTCACGAGGTTTCTGGCAGCTACTCATAATCTTAATGAGTGGAGCCGTTGGAATAGCAGCATGGTATGCGTCAAAATATCCCCTGATTACTGATCTGACGCCGCGGGAGAAGCTTGCTAGTGTTTTTGCGGTGTTTCTGACGCTCCCAAGTTTATTCGCCTTCTTTGTGCCCTTCCTCAGCAGCCTAATCCTCCTTTCATTTCCACTTGAAGCTCTTTGGATGTTCGAAGTGTGCATCTTTAGTAGTGCCGCAGCGCTGGTTCTCCTAGCATATCGTTTCTATTCTAGAGATTTCGTTGGTGCTTCAATTCAACTAATGGATTAATGCATAGAAGGAAATCGAAAGTCTTTGCCTGCGAACATGGCGTCAGACCCTAACTCGTGATGAATTTCTATTAAGCGATTGTATTTTGCGGTCCTGTCACTTCGAGCTGGTGCGCCTGTTTTGATTTGGCCAAAGGAGAGAGCGACAGCTAAATCAGCGATGAATGTATCTTCGGTTTCGCCGCTCCGATGACTAACAACGACCCCAAAGTTATTGGTTGCTGCTAGGTCTGCCGCCTGTATTGCTTCAGTTAAGGTCCCGATTTGGTTAACCTTCAAGAGGAGCGCATTACCTGCACCAATTTCGATTCCACGCTGTATCCGCTCCGGATTGGAAACAAAAAGGTCGTCCCCAACAATTTGTACTGATCCTCCAACCTTTCTTGTCAAGTCCGCGAAACTATCAAAGTCGTTTTCGCTGAATGGATCTTCAATTGAAACTAGAGGATACTCTTCGCACAGTGTTAGATAATAGTCACTTAGCTCTCTAGGAGTCCACTGGTGACCATCTATTGAATAGCGGTTAGCAGCAAAAAATTCAGATGCTGCGGCGTCAATGGCAAGCGCGATTTCTTTTCTTGGTGTATAACCTGCTTCTTCTATGGAAGTAAGAATTACATTGAGTGCTTCTCGGCTTTCAGTCATCGGTGGTGCAAAGCCCCCCTCGTCTCCGATGTTTACTGATGAAGCCCCATACTTTTTCAATAGAACCTTCTTCAGGATATGATAAGTTTCTACACCTGCACGCAGTGCTTCAAGGAAGTCATCAAATCCAATAGGCATAATATGGAATTCCTGGATTGCTAGCTGATTTCCTGCGTGTTTTGCGCCATTAATGATATTCATCATCGGAACAGGCATCACATATCGTTCTTGAGACCGTAGATATTGATAGAGAGGCTGTCCGTTACAGCACGCTGCCGCCGCTGCCACCGCGAGTGAAACACCAAGGAGCGCGTTAGCGCCAAGTCGAGATTTATTAGAAGTGCCATCAAGAGCACACAGTAATCCATCAATCTGTTGTTGTTCCCTGCAGTCAAGACCTAAGAGCGGTTTCCTAAGCACGTTTTCCACATTATTGATGGCCATTAAAACGCCCTTCCCTGCATAACGAGTTTCATCACCATCACGCAGCGCAACAGCTTCGTGCTCACCAGTAGAAGCACCAGACGGAACCTTTCCAAGCCCAGTGCCTCCCCCTGTGATAACCTCAACCTGCAGTGTCGGATTACCTCGGCTATCGAGTATCTCTAAGGCGCGAATATTAGTGATTTCGTACCGATTTGACAATGAATGCAACCTCCGACTAAAGAATTCTAAGTTATAGGTCAAATTAAAATCCATTCAATATAGTTTTGTTACTAAAAAGGGATAGATGTGTCGGCACTCTTACCTCGAAAGAGACTGGAGATACTACTTAGCAGCTTAGAAGGATTCCCTAAGCCTAGTGCAAAGCTTGAGCAGTATGAGGTTTCTGACTCGGTCGCTGCGACAATGGCTTTCACTGCCGCGGTTCATGGCGACGTAGAAGGGTTAGTCGTCTACGATTTAGGTTGTGGACCTGGGCGGCTGGCTATTGCAGCCGCTTTACTTGGCGCAGAACGAGTGGTTGCGATTGATATAGATTCGAAAGTGTTAAAAGTCGCTGAACGCAACGCACAACAACTTGGTGTGTACGATCAGATAGAGTTCGTCGCGCAAGATGTGGAGACGCTCAAAGGCCGGGCGGACACTGTGTTAATGAATACGCCCTTTGGAGTTCAACAAGCTCATGCAGATCGAACTTTCCTAAGAAAAGCCCTTGAAATAGCAAATGTCACATACTCCTTGCATAAGGCATCCGAGGGAGGAAGAAGTTACATCACAAAACTCGTTTCTGACCTTGGGGGGCGCGTCTCCTTCATCCAAGAGATGAGTATGGGCTTAGCAGCTACATTGCGATTCCACGAAAAACGGAGACATGTTATTCGCGTCGACTTCTATCGAATTGAAAAAGCGGAAGTTTAACTTTATGACTAATAAACGCATTAAAGATGGAGACCAGGTTCTACCTGGAGACCGATTGGGAGTTATCGAAGAATTTCTTCCCGGGCCCGGCACCTTCCAAGATCAAGATGATGTAATCTACGCTAGTATAACAGGCCTTGTTCGTATTGATATGAGTGAACGGAAAATCCATATCGAAGCAATAACACGAACGCCGATTTTCCCCCAGCGCAATGATATAATAATCGGCGACGTGCAACATGTCGGGAAAAAGGCTGTAATCGTAAACATCTTCCAAGTCGGAGGACATTATTGTCCCATACCCTACTCAGGGTCTATCTATATTAAAAACGCTGCCGCAGGCTACGTAGAACAAATGCGAGACTTATTTCAACCCGGTGACATTATTATTGCCAGAGTGCAAAAACAGATATTAGGAATGGCACGCTTGTCTACAGTGGGCCCCCGATTAGGCGTAATTCATTCTTCTTGTAGTAGATGCGGTCAACCTCTAACACTTCAAAACCGAAGACTAGTATGTACTGGATGCGGAAATATAGAGCAGCGAAAACTCTCTAAAGACTATGGCAAAGTCTATGAACTAATGCATGTCGATGAATCGGATTCACCACCATCCTGAACGAAGTGAAGGAGGTGGCCTGGCAGTTTGGCACGTCAAACGAAGAAGGCCCTAATCTTCGCAATAACCAAGGCCAGCGACCAAGTAACCTTTATTGAAAAATTACGAGGGAAAATAAAATGCGAACTTCAAATTCAGGCAGACCCCCGAGGTATCAAACTTACATTTCGAGGAGCACTAGAACAAGTTCGCATTTGTGTGAAAACTGCCAGAGACATCTTCAATGAAATTAGATACTCTGAAGAAGCCTAGTTATCAAACCCAAAAGCAAGTTTTAAAAGCTGGATAACGCACGGTCATCGAACCTATAGAAAATAAGGTGAGGGTCAACCACCAATGAAGGCGATTATCACGAAGAACACAACTCGAGAACTAGAATTGGAACTCCACGACGCAGGACATACGATTTGTAATCCCATAAGAGAAATCCTCTTTGAAAACAAGCATCTAACATTTGCTGGTTACTCACTTCCCCACCCCCTAATCCGAAAAGCTACATTTATTATTCGAACAGATGGGAAGGAAAAACCCATCAAAGTATTCGTTGGTGCGGCGCAGACGCTGATAAAACGATTGGAAGAACTTCGAACGGCATTTCGGAAAGGCATGGAGGCCGAGTAAAATCGTGGATGTATTAAGCAAGCTTCAATACCTACTGGATAGTTGTGGAGTCAATTCAGTTGAATCCGCTGTGAGGCGTAAGGACCTCGCAAAACTCGGAGATTCCCTAACAAATTTGCTATACTCCTTAGCCGAATCTCTAGTAACTAACCGATTTAGTGGAGGGAAAGTTTCAGGGAAAACCCTTGCCGCAGCGTTAAGACTATCCAATCTACGGCACCTTGCACCATCACGGCTTGATGCGCATGGTCTTGGCGACAGTGTTGAAGCATTAATAGCATACAACTGGATTAGGGGCAAACTTAACATATTAGAAGCCGCGACACTCCTAGCACGAGAGATAGAACAGGCTGCAGAGAATATGGAGATTGGACAAATACAAATCAAGCCAGTCGTTGCAGCTTTTGCAGCTTTGCTTCGTGATATGCATCTAAAGGAGCAAGCTGCTAGCACCAGAGAAAGCCAATAGATTATTAACATTATTTTCTTCAAGCTAAATAAACATGTATGAACAGGAGACCGAAATAAGTGAAGTTTTGTCCTGAATGCGAGAGTTTGCTATCACCACAAAAAGTTGGGAAAAGCCGAAAACTAGTATGTAGGCGTTGTGGATATACACGTTCACTTACATCTAAGGTTAAAGCAACTTATCGCATCGAAGAAAAAATAGATCATGGTCCTAAAGAGGAAACCATAATCCTTGACGAAGAAGATGCCAAACAACGTCCAATGCCTACAGTTCGTGCCGTCTGCCCTAGATGTGGACATAAAGTAGCTTATTATTGGCAGGTGCAAACACGCTCTGGAGACGAGGGAATGACAACCTTCTATAGATGCCAGGAATGTAGTCAGACTTGGAGGGAGTACTAGTGCCCTCTTTCCGACTTTAACCCCATAGCAGCTGTGGGAGGAACTTCACCTTTGATAGGAAGATTTTCATCAGTTGTGCTAATAGGAAAGGGTTTGTCAGTGATGCTGTGATGAGGCGCTCTTGTTGATCAATATCACCCTTAGTTTCAATGAGTTCGCGTACACTGCTTCGCTGGATTGCTAGAAACAGTTTGTCCAACTCTGTATTGTTGAGGCAGTTGATGAGGCGCCTAAGCAATGCCATCTGTTTTAACTGCCTGCCATAAGCACGCTTCCACTGCTTATCATAGTTAGCAAGCTCCTTGTGGTGATACCGTCCATTTCGCAGAGCCCGCCGAATACTAGCTGCAGCAATGATAGCACAACGTCCTCCGTAGACAACGCCGCCACCTGAAGTCGCTTTAGTTTGGCCTGCGGCGTCTCCTATTGCTATGAATCTCTCTGCCACCGTTTTTCCAAAAGGTCCACCCGAATAAACAAGTCCTCCATACCGTTTATCGACTTTTGCATCTTTAAGCATCGGTGTTTTAGACAGAAAATTCTCTAAGGATTTACGAACTTTCCGACCTGCACTAGCCAAACCGACCCTTGCGCGGTGCGCATCTAGTGGGATAACCCATAGGAAGAATTTTGGTGCAAGCCGATTATCAAAGTAGAGGTGAACCCTATCTGCTAGCAATGATACATTCGACACTTCATATTGCAGTGCAGGAAGGATAAAGGATTTCTTTGGGCCCAGAAGACCATTTTGCCGAGCAAGGCGTGCATTAATACCCTCAGCATCAACAGCGACATGTGCCCGGTATTCCTTGGTAGAGCCCGCTTCCCGGACTGTCACCTTGACGCCGGTTTGTGTTGGCTGACAATGAGTTACACGATTACCCAAAAGCAGTTTTGCTCCTGCGCTTTCTGCTTCATGCACAATTTGTTGATCCAATAGATTACGGTGTAGAACATAGGCGTGAGAGTGCCCCTTATCTACAGTCAGAGCTACTCCTGAGGGAGCATGAAGAACGGAAGCACGGACGCGATTAATGATAGCTGATTTTTTAGGATGAATGCCCAAGCCATGCAATCCTTCAATACCAATAAGTCCTGCACAATGAACAGGACGCCCAACCTGTCTGTGATCTTCGAGGAGTAACACCGAAAGCCCGAGTCTAGCGAGCTGACGAGCAGCAAGTCCTCCAACTGGGCCCGCTCCAATGACAATAACTTCAGCATCCATCCACAACACCTAGCTTTTCAGAGACGATATTGTTACCCAAGATGTTATTCAAGGATTTGGAACATAGTTCACATGAGCTTGAAATTTAACGAAGGAACCCCACTGAAATGTCCTAATGGTACAGGTTTCGTATATTCTTGACTAGCATATTTGTATTTACTCAGAATGATAAAGTATTTCCAACTTCACTAACAATTGGATAAAGAGCTTTGTAAATAGGAGATCATCATATTGAAAATAAGAGCGCGGCTTTGTGGAAACCCCCAGCAACGTATAGGCAGTTCAACGAATTTTGATTATAAACAGGTACTAGTGATAAGAACGGATTTGAAGATGAGCCGAGGAAAAATCGGAGTTCAGGCAGCACACGCTGCCGTGTCCGCTGCAGAAGAAGCACGACGTCACCACTCTTCTTGGTGGCGGAGGTGGCTCAACGAGGGACAAAAGAAAGTAGCAGTTAAGGTGGCCAGTAAAGAGGAATTGCTAGCAATTAGAGAAAAAGCCGCGAAGCTAGGTTTACCCTGTATAGTTATTCGAGACCGGGGGTTGACTGAGATCAAACCTGGAACATTAACTGCACTAGGTATCGGACCTGCACCTAATGCTGATGTAGATAAGGTTACAAGTGACCTGCCTCTGTTGTGAGGTACTGGAGGTGGACTTGTGGAGGCAAAAGTGTTCGATACGATTATTGGTATCGACGTATTCTCAACAAATACACCTGGGATAGGAGGGCGCTTACGAGTTCACCCAGAGGATTTCATTGTTCAAGAGATAGGGTCAGATGGTGTCGTGGCACCTCTTGAACCAACAGAAGAGCACTTTCCAGACCAACCAGGGAAGTTTATGGCCTTTTTCCTAGTAAAGAGAAACATTGATACAATTCAAGCAATTCACCGGCTAAGTAAAGCCCTAAGAGTCAGCTACAAGCGTTTTTCTTATGCGGGAATAAAGGACCGGCGTGCATTAACATCGCAGCGAGTCACTCTATACAGAGGAACATACAACGACCTTGTTGACCTAGACATTCCTAAAATATGGATTCTACATCCCCATCGAGTTCCTAAACCCGTCCTCTCTGGTGCACATTACGGCAATCGATTTCGCATAATAATTAGAAAGCTTGAGGTGACAGAAGAAACCAGGACGCGAATTACAGAAATAACAAATTACTACAAACAACAAGGAGGCGTCCTGAACTTTTTTGGTCCTCAGCGATTTGGGATTGTTAACCCAACCACACACTTGATTGGGAAACACCTCGTTCTTGGGAACTTGGAGGAAGCCATCCACATTCTGACTAGAAGCCCAGATGAAGCCCCTCAGACTTCAAAGGAAGAGATTGAGAAAAACGAGCCTCGTGTTCAGTACCTAGGACACCACCCAAATAGGTTCTTTGAACGTGCGGTCACTCATTATCTTGCTAAACACCCAGGTGACCTTCAGGGTTGTCTAAGTGTACTACCTAAAGGCCTTGTTCGGCTCTATGTTCATGCATATCAATCCTACCTCTTCAATAGAGCCGTAAGTGAGCGGGTGAAACAGGGTATTTCTCTAACACAACCCTGTATAGGAGATTTTGTGGTACCCTTTCCAGGTGAGATTTACTCAACTCGAATGGTCACTAGGAAAACGCTCGCCTCTGCAAGGCAGAAAGTTCTAAATGAACGATACAAAATCGTGATTCCATTAATCGGATATGACTTCGAGAACATCACTTTTAATGGACCAATGGGAGAAATTCTGAAAAAATTGCTTGCTCAAGAACAAGTAACACCTGCAAACTTCCGTAGTACTCACATCCCTGAACTGAGTTCTCGTGGGTCGTTTAGACCACTCCTTGTAAACCCTACTAACTTGCAATCCTCTATTACTGAAGAAAAGTCCGAAAAAATCGTGACGATTAGTTTTGATTTACTGAAGGGCAGTTATGCTTCAGTGATACTAAGGGAGTTCATCAAACCCCGTCTTATAACTCAGTTATAACACGCTGAGCCAGCCCTCTAATCGAATGCGATACGGATACGCTCACCGCTTAATTCATATACGATTTCCTCAAGACGTCTGATGTCGAGAGGAATGCGAGATTGATCACGGCTGCTGATTCTCACTTTGCGTTCAAAGCTATTGTCTGGAAGCCATATCGTATTTACTCCTAGTATTCGCACAGGACGTATTAGATCTCGAAGGATGTGTTGAGGGTTTCTGCTCTCCTCAACAATACGGAGTGTAGTATCGAGTTCCCCTCCAGCAAGACGCTGAATCTTTCTAAGAGCTGGGCGTAGCCTACGACTATCGCCCCGAGACACTAGAACGATTATCAACCCGTTAGCTTGTATAGCACGCACGAACGTTATGTCTTTCAAGGATGAAAAATTCTTCTCGAGATTTATGAGAACTCGAATTACCCTAACATCAAGTTCCGAGATTTCTCCGCTATCGATTTTTTCCTGGCAATTGACACAGACAAGTGGATAATTCGTTAGACAAATTGAACACAATGTGGTCTTCACAATATGAACCTCTTAGGAGGGTAACAACAGGATTCTTCCGGAGAAGACTATGGACAAATTCTAAAAAAGGTTCCCATCGAACATTGTCATATTTGTGAAAAATACTTGACATTCGAAAGGCTGAAAAAGTGGAGTTCGAATTCGAAAAATACGGTTCTCTGGTGTTACAGAATGGAATTAGTTGATAGGGTTGTACGTCTTACAGAGCGGCAACTGGAAATATTACGTAAATTGTACCAAGCTAGCATTCCTGTTTCTTTTCAGACTGTGATAAGGACACAGGCACAGCTAGCCAAGGAGTTAAACATTACTCGTCAGGCACTAAGTAATCATCTCCGGAAGCTTCGTTCGTTAAAGCTCATCAGAACAGGTCGGGGTTTCATCGATTTATCACCTGATTGCTTACGGTTACTTGGTAAATCCACAGACGAGGCGTTTGTTTTTCTTAAGGTACAACCTAAATTCCGCATGGAAGTTCTTGAAAAAATAAAGCAACTTAAACCACTTCAGGTTCAGCGAGTAACAGGATCTGTTGACATCGTAGTTTTAGTTAGTAGCGCAAACTTGGCGGAATTCCTGTCAAAGGTTGTAGATATCGTGGGAGTTGAATCCACATCAACCCATACCATTCTGACATCATGGACCTCTCGAACTACCTGATTAGAGATGGGGCAAATGCGTCAGTTTGAATTTGAAGCAAAAGAGGCATTCCGGAAAGTTGGACTCTCAATTCCACGTGGCCGAACAGCCCAGAGCAGTGACGAGGCTGAAGAAATAGCAAAAGAGCTGGCTTGCCCAGTAATCCTAAAAGTGCAAGTATTGGCTGGTGGACGTGGTAAAGCAGGCGGCATTAAACGTGCGAAGACCCCCAAAGAGGCACGAGTAATCGCAGGCAAACTACTTGGAATGGAAATACATGGACATCGAGTAAAGCGTCTCCTCGTAGAGGAATGCCTAGATATTGCCAAAGAAATCTACGTTGGAATTACCGTTGACAGAGAAAAGCGTAAACCCGTGGCTATTTGTAGTGGGATGGGAGGCGTTGACATCGAGAAAGTCGCTGAGGAGCACCCGGAAAAAATCGCACGGCTAACCATTAATCCCCTTATGGGAATGCGCGAGTTCGAAGCCCGTCGATTGGCCAAGGCTGCAGGATTCAACGGACGAGAGCTGCTCAATTTATCTAGAATTATAATGCAATTGTGGCGCGTATTTTCTGACAATGATGCAGAGCTCACTGAAATTAATCCACTAATCGTAACTACAGACGGAAAATTTATGGCCGCTGATGCTCGACTCAATGTTGACGATAGCTCCCTCTTTCGTCATAAATCATTAATGGAACGATTGGAAAAAGGCGTCGCTGAGTTAACAGAGCTCGAGCTACGTGCCCGAGAAGTGGGTATGACCTATGTAGAATTGAAAGGGGACATCGGTATTATAGGGAACGGAGCAGGTCTTGTGATGGCAACTATGGACGCTGTTCATTATTATGGCGGAAAACCAGCTAACTTTCTTGATGTTGGGGGAGGCGCTACAGCAGATCGTATGACCCAAGCACTGGATATTGTCCTTTCTCATCCAGACGTGAAAGGTGTTTTCATCAACATTCTCGGCGGTATCACACGATGTGACGAGATGGCAAATGGGATTGTATCGTCCCAGAAGAATCTAAGGCAAGAAGTCCCCATGGCTATTCGGCTAATAGGGACGAGAGAGAAGGAAGGTGCAGAGATATTACGGAAGGCTAACATCCCGTTCCTAGAAACGATGGATGCAGCCGCACGCCTCATAGTTGAGAAAACTAGCGGAGGAAAACCAACATGACTGTCTTGATTAACGATAAAACTCAAGTTGTAGTCCAAGGAATCACAGGAAGAGAAGGGCAATTCCATACACGCGCGATGATTGAATACGGAACCAAGATACTTGCTGGAACAACTCCAGGCAAGGGCGGACAGGAAGTAGAAGGGATTCCGGTATTCGATGGCCTAATTGAAGCCAAAGAGCAGTTCCCAAGCATTAATGCGTCAATTATCTTTGTTCCAGCTCGTTTTGCGGCTGATGCTATCAATGAGGCACTGGATGCAAAACTCGAAATTATTGTAGCAATCACTGAGCATATCCCACTACACGACGAGATGAAATTTGTGGCTTTGGCACGCCAGCAGGGGAGCTACATTATTGGCCCAAATACTCCAGGAATCATCTCTCCTGGAAAGTGTAAGCTTGGAATCATGCCTGCTCACGTATTCAAACCTGGCAGGATTGGTTTGATTTCTCGAAGCGGCACGCTCACTTATGAGGTTGCAGCCAGCCTCAGTGAAGCTGGTTTTGGCCAATCAACTGCCATTGGATTAGGCGGCGACCCTATGACCGGTATGTCCTTCATCGACGCGCTTAAACTGTTTGAAGAAGACAAAGAGACCGATGCTACAGTTCTAATAGGTGAGATAGGAGGACGGGCGGAAGAGAATGCTGCCGAATACATCCAGGAACATACTACCAAACCAGTCGTAGCCTATATTGCAGGACGCACTGCCCCAAAAGGCAAACGGATGGGACATGCAGGCGCAATCGTAAGCGGAAAGAGCGGCACAGCAGATAGCAAGATTGCCGCCCTCCGAGAAGCAGGTGTTACCGTTATCGAACGCCCAATTGACGTAGACGAGGCACTACAGACTCTACTCTAATACTGCCCTATCTTAGGAATTTTTATAAGGTAAGGTGGCGAAGCGCAACCGAAACAGGTGAATCCTATGCCCGTTGCTGATCCAGAAAAACGCCGTATTGCACTTGCACATCTACTTTACGTTACGATTTGTAGAGATTGCGGAGCCAAGAACCCCTATAGAGCAACGAAGTGCCGGCGGTGCCACCGCAAGAACCTTCGACCAAAGCGGCGCGAGTTAACGAAGTAAATCAGCAAAGCACGATTGGGCCGGTGGTCTAGTCAGCCGATGGTTAATCGAGCTGGGATAATGGTATGACGCCGCCCTCACCGGTGTCAGAGACATCCTTGACCCGAGGATACGGCGGAGGTCGCGTGTTCAATCCACGCCCGGCCCACCACCCCCCAATCATCTCGATAACCGGGACATTATTAATAACACAAGCCTTTTAAGCTGCGATTTTTCCTCTAACCGAGCCACATCGGTGATCAAAATGCCACGCGAGATTCAATCTGAAGAGGAGTTTCTTGTTTTAGTGGATCGAGCTGTAGAGTGCCGGGTAAAGAGGTTGCGAGATATGGTGAAGTTGAAATTACGAACTAGTCGATACCTGTATACCTACAAATGTGACACAGCAACCGCTGAGCGGCTAATTGGCAGACTGAAAATCCCTATTGTGGATGTGTAGGTCTGTCTGATGATGAGGCTTTCCGCTTAAGGGATGAATGGGAAGAAGAGACGAATGAGGAAGCCTATAAGCAGTCCCAGAAGACCTAGACTTACAGGAACTGGGAGGCCGGGCATTAAACCACGTTTTTCTAGCAAACGCATTGTGATGCGGAACCCAGCAACTACTCCTATAACGGTAAATAGTGTTGGCAGGAACCCGAAGTTCACGACAGCTAACACTGTCATCATACAGTAAAACGCCACATCTCCAAGACCGATATCCCATTCAGCAGTAGAGACTGCGAGGGCGCCCAGTTTCTCAGGGCTTTCTTCTGTGAGTTCTACAATTTTCCTTATTGGCCCCCTCTTCACGCTGACGTAATCATAGATGGATAGGGCGATTAGGAGAAGAATACTGGTCCAAACAGGTAAGACGACGCCTAAGAATGCGCCAATACCTGACCCGAAAATTAGGAGGCCTGCATTTTTCATCCGATTTTCTGGCTCGACCATAATGAAAGCAAGGCTAGCCGTAGAAACGAAGGCAAAAAGAATAACGATGGCGAGAAGGGCATCAAGCTCCATTACTATGAGAAACATGTATCCAAAATAAGCAACCACGACAATTCCAATGAACACGAATGCGCCAATCAGGATATATCGGAGGAGGTTTTCACGCCCATATTTAAGCAGAAGAATAACAAGTAAGGCACCAACCGTTGCAAGAACAACAAATAGTATAGCATTAGCAAGCGCAGCGTAAAAACCACCAACAGCCTCTGAGAAAGGTTCCGCGTAGAACCTGTTCCCCGAGAGGAAGACGATGATGCCTAGAAGGCACGCACCAATCATTGCGACTAGAAGGTTCCCTATTATTGTACCCATGGATTCTCCTGAAATTACAGGCATATCTTCCGCCAAAGTAATTCACTCCTTTTTCATCAAAGTTCTATACGCTGGTCTGTCTCTGCCGCGTAGGCATTTACACCATGTTGTTCCTTGAGGGTAGTTGCTAGGAATTCACAGGCTTCTGCTTCTCCGTGAACCGTAAATAAGTTCTGGGCGTTCGAGAAAGCCTTCCCCAAGTCTAAAAGTTCATCTTGTCCTGCATGCGACGAGAAGTCGAATAATTTGACCCGAGCTTTAACCTTCTGGAGACCTAACCCATCATCGAATACATGATCCTCCAACAGAATACGTCCAGGAGTCCCTGGAATCTGGAATCCAACAAGCATTACAGCGTTTTTAGCATCATCTAATATCTGACGTAGATACATTGCTGCAGTGCCACCGCGAAGCATACCTGCGGGAGCTATCATTACACACGCCTCCTCCATCACACTTTCTCGTTGGCGCTTACTACGAATCCAATTAGCTTTCTTAAGGGCATCCCTTAGAAGAGGATAATCACGGAAGAAGGTCGGATGACGGAGAAAGATACGGGCAGCCTCACGAGCCATCCCGTCTAAATATATGGGACATTCAACCCTGTGTTTTTCGAGAATGCACAATATCTCCTGTGACCGTGCTACTGCAAAGGCTGGAACTAAAACTGATCCACCACTTTCAATGGTATCAGAAACCCCTTCAACAAATTCTTTCTCAATCTGTGAACGTGGGTCATGACAGGTCTGAGCATACGTACTCTCTAGAACAACTACATCCGGACTTTTTCTAGGAATCCGCGCACCGTTGAGGAGCTGCGTTTGAGTGGTGTTTATGTCACCTGAATAATAGAACCGGTGTGTGTTCGTTTCTACCTGAATCGAAGCACTTCCAGGTATGTGACCTGCATCAAGAAAGGTGAGTGTGGTTCCGTTTCCTAAATCCACTGGTTCATCATACTGAACTATCTTTATTCTGCGAAAAAGACGCTGCATTTCGTACTCTTCGAAAGGCAAGTAATATTCACTTATGCGGATGAAATCCTTTAAGAGTAGACGGATCAGTTCACGGGTAATAGCCGTCATATACACCGGTGCAGCACCACTGGCGAAAATCAGCGGCAATCCACCGCTGTGGTCAAGATGGGCGTGTGTTAAGGCGACTGTAAGGTTTCGAGGACGAATAAGCTTGGGAAATGAGGGGGCAGAAGACCCAAAGGATACACCAAAATCCAGTAAAACTGAGCTACTTTCGTCCTCTATTAGGTACGCTGAACTGCCTATTGTTTTACAGCCGCCAAGGAAATGAATGCGTGTCAACCTGATTCCCCTGAATTAAATACTCCAGCTCAGCACCAGTATTAACGCCATGCACACATCACAACCATAAATGCTTTTCGACAACTAGTCAATATTTTATAGGCACTAGCTAATCACAACCAAAGGCAATAATTAGTCAACAAGACTTAAAACACCCCAACATCTTGCGCTACTCGTATAGAGGTCGGCTGTGACGAAACGTGGACTACGTAGAAGAGATAGAGATTATCATCAAGGATAAGGACTTTGACCCTAAGGGTAAAGTGCTGATTGGCGGTTTTCACTCTGCTCTAGGTGAGTGTGGATACATCCTAATCCGCCATCTAGTTTCGCAAGAAGGTGTGAAGCCTATTGGTTACATCATGAGCCCTCTTGTACCTCCACATGTCTTCTTGGGGAACGGGAGGCTTCTTCTCCCAATCGAGTTGTATTCTTTTGACCGTTTCATTCTTCTCTTTACACGCCTACAACCTCATAGAGCCGAGTGGACCCCATTCACTGTAGCCATTGCTGAATGGGCACTAAAGAACGGACTTCAAGAAGCGCTCCTCCTTGGTGGGCTGGACATTCAGTTTGCGACTGATGACAGCAAGTTTCGTTGTGCACCAACCACAGCATATAAGAAAAAAGCAGAAGAGAAGCAGCTGCCAATTCTTGAAGATGGACGTGGTATTTACGGACCGCTTGCGTTGCTACTGGCTAATTTTGAAATCCGTAATTTCCCAGCAATAGCAGTGCTCCCCTATGCTCAGCGCGGACGTCCTGATCCTCGGGCAGCAAGTGTCGCCATTGAGGTTTTGAATCAACTCTACAATCTTAATGTGAGTGTAGAGGAACTCATGCGAGATGCAGATACAATTGAAAACGAAATCAAGCAGTTGCTTGAGCGTCAGCGCGAGCGGGAACCTGACCGTGATTTAGGTGGTATGTTCGCTTAACTCTAATCTAATGAACTGGTGTTCCTGCTGGAAGTTTTTGTTCAGGAACTACTAGGACGACACTATAATTAGGGTCACCAGGTTTCCCAGTTTCCGCTGCAAGCAGCATACCCTCTGATTTCACGCCGCGGATAACAGCCGGCTGCAAATTAGCTAGTACTATAATTTGCATACCGACTAGCGTTTCTACCGAATAATATTGAGCTAAACCAGTTACGATTTGTCGTTGACCCAGTTCACCCATGTCAATCTTTAGTCGCAGCAGATTTCGCGTACCAGATATTTTTTCGACCTCTAGTATTGTAGCAATCCTGAAATCAAGTTTTTTGAACGCATCAAAGCTGATCATAATTGTAACCTCAAATAGAACACAATATTTTTCAGACTATATAGGTCTGGCAGCTTGTTGAAGAAGGCTTTTTGAACGCCATAGTAAAATGATAGCACGGAGTTGTAATATAAAGTGGTTCCACAAAGGGCAACAGCAGCTAAGATTTCCATCGAAGAAATTGTGAAAGGAACATTAATCACTCGACAGGGAGATAGAGTTGTGGGAGTCGAGACCCACCTAGGTCAGGTGAGTCGTGTTAACGTGATAGCCACTGTTGTCGATAGATTTGAAGGCAGAAGGGATGAAGGAGAGGAAGAAAAAAGATATGCCACGATAACTATCGATGACGGAACAGATGTAATTCGGGTCAAGATGTGGGGGAGTGACTGTGAGAGAATTGAGGGGATTGAGGTTGGTGACCTTGTTCTTGTCATTGGTAAAATTCGGAGATACCAAGAAGAGACCTATATCAATGGAGAAATTGTACGCAAACTTGATGACCCCAACTGGGAAACAGTCCGAATCCTCGAGTTAGTCAGATCACGAGCTAAACCACATCCGTTAAAGGCCTCTGAACCGAAAGAGGAGGAAAGACAGGAAAGTGGTGCATCTCCCGTCGCTCATCAAACAGAGTTAACGCCGCGTGGTTGGCAAACTGCTGCTGCAACATTGGAGCAACAAACTGAGGCAGCGGAAACACTTCAGGTACCAGCAGAGCTTCGTCGAAAGATTATACAGACAATTGAAGCACACGATGAAGAAGGAGGAGCCCATTTTGAGCAAATCCTAAAGGCAGCAGGGAATGCTTCAGAGGAGGAGATAGAACAGGTGCTAATAGATTTGCTTAGTGAAGGTCTTATATACGAGCCTGAAATCCACCGGTATAAGAGATCATAATAGTATATGGATTCACCATGTTAGTCAATACAAAGTCTTATCTGCTGTTAGGTAAAGAGTTGAAATAAGCAATTTTGAAGTAGTCATTGGATAATCTGGCACTCGTTGACGGATACTTTATGAGTGAGCAATTCTTTGACTTTAATCCCTAACAATGGAGGCTTGTTAATTGCCAGCCAAACCAAAACCATCGACCCCGAAAGCTAAACCAACTTCAAAACCAAAACCTGCAACTACAAAATCTACGTCAAGTAAGACAACTAAACCCTTTGACTATCAGGTGCTTCTACAACGAGCAAGGAGTCAAGTTCCTCCCGAAGCCTACGAGCGGCCTAGGTTTACTATACCAAAAGTGAGCGCGTTTATTCAGGGTCCGAGAACCGTAATAAGGAACTTCAAAGAGATTACAGACACTCTCCGTAGAGATCCACGGCATTTGATTCGATTCCTTGCGCGCGAGTTGGCAACTGCAGGAGAGATGCGCGGACGACAGGCAATTTTCAATGGCCGGTTTAATACGCGAGCACTCGATGAACTCGTAGAAAGGTATACGAAAGAATATGTATTGTGTCCAATTTGTAATGGTCCAGATACGGATATGAAGCGTGAAGAGCGATTACTAGTACTGGTTTGCTCTGGCTGTGGCGGACGTACACCTCTCAGAAGCATTTAGAGGAGTAGATGAATTCGATGAAAGTCTACTTAAACATAATTCGTCACGAAGACGAATACATTATCGCAATCTGTGACGAAGAGATTTTAGGAAAACGCTTCGAAGAAGGTGAGCGCCAAATTCATGTCACAGAGAATTTTTACAAGGGGGAGCTTGTTTCTCTTGAAGAAGGAATTCGAGCTTTGGAGCAAGCGACTATCGCCAATATAGTCGGTGAAAGAATAGTAACGAGTGCCCTGAAAGCACAACTTATTCACAAAAACGGAATCATAAGAATCCAGAACATCCCACATGCTCAGCTAGTTGTAACGAAATGAGTCACAATGCCGCAAAATTGCCCAAAATGTGGACGAACACCTTCCGAAGACCTCCATTTTATCGAAGGTTTTTGCCTAGACTGTTTCTTCAGCCAGCACCCTCTAGTCCAGTTGCGCCACTCACCCCAAGCAATTATGTGCCCTCGATGTGATGCATACCGGGTTAGCGGCCAATGGGTCCAATGCGGCGATACATCTATTGTCGAACACGTCTCCCAAATGGTTTGTGACCTACTGGATCCCCTATTTGCTCCAAAAATACCTGCTACTTATGAAATCCAACTCCTTGACGAGCCAGAAAGACCGGTGACCCGATTGAAAAAGGTGCGGGTCAGAGTTGTCGCAAACACAGAGCAGTTCTCATTTCGACAAGAGGAAGAAATAGTAATACCTATAACACCCACCCTTTGCGAACGGTGTAAACGTACATCTGGCGGCTACTATGAAGCACTTCTTCAGATACGCGCATCAACAGGAAAACTATCAAAACACCAAGAGAACCTCGTATTAGCCTTTATCGATGAGAAGCTTAGCACTTCAACACAACCACAAACACTCCTAAAGATTACCCCCACCCGCGGGGGAATAGACATTAAATTTCTCTCCAGCCGGTTGTGTCGCAGCCTTGCAAAGGCGTTGGCTACCAAGTTTGGGCTCCTAATTGGTGTTTCTAGTAAAGTCACAGGACGATCACGAGCAGGAAAAACGCAAAGCCGCGAGAGTTTTGTGGTGCGTTTCCCTCTCTATAAAGTAGGAGATGTGCTGGCCCATGAAAAACAAGTTTATCGAATCACTGGCATACGTAATGGACATTACACTCTAATCAACCTTGAATCGGAGCAGCGTCGTGTCTTCTCTCCAAAGGAGCTTGTTAGTATCGATTGGGAATTGCTAAATGACCAAGTTCAAGACTTCATGATAATTTCTATAGATTCGGATACGCTACAGTTAATGAGTCAACAAGATTACTCAATCTATGACCTGCCCCGTCCTCCATTCCAAGTCAAAGTCGGCGACACGCTCAGTGCGGTTAGTTGGAATGACCGCCTCAGAATATTACCACCGGAGGAAGTCTAATTGAATGTTCCCTCATTTATTGTATCTATGTGAGCAAGCTTATATACAGGCTTTCGTTTCGTAATACCGCTAGTAATCTAGGAGTATCATTGATGTCTAAACCTCGACGTGGAAAAGGCGGACGAAGACGACTTAAGGGTCAGTCGAGACCAGAAGGAGAAGTGGTTCGCGTACGTATTCCACAAGAGGGAGAGGTCTTGGGTATCGCAGTTCAGCTTCTCGGTTTTGATCGAGTTCGTGTCAAATGCGCTGATGGTAAATCTAGACTCTGCCGAATTCGTGGAACGATGAAAAAACGAGTCTGGATCCGAGAAGATGATGTTGTTCTAGTCGCTCCATGGGATTTCCAGTCCGACCAGCGGGGTGACATCATCTGGCGTTACTCGCAAGGTGAAGCAGAGTGGCTGGAAAAACGCGGCTATCTAAAAATAGGGTATTAGACTGCTTGCTATGCTGAGCAAACTTCGAAAGGAGAAAGAAGGTTTGCTGGTTTTAGGGATTGTAGAATCACCATTAGAACTTGTACCATCAATAATAGCCCAGCACTCAGCAGTTCAAGCCGCCGCAAAAGCGAGGCGAAAGAAGGCAGAACACACCTTGTTAGACGAGGCGCTTCACTCCGCAGCGCTAAAGATGCTTCCTGATTGTGAGAAACGTGGGCGACCTGATGTCTTACACCGGAGCCTACTTACCGCTCTAGACTCTGTTCTGGCGCGGGAGAATCTTTTGAAACTTTTTGTGCATACTAGTGATGAGGCCATAATTGAAGTGAAACCAGAGACCCGGTTGCCTCGCCGCTTCGCACGGTTCACAGGCTTGATGGAACAATTACTATTGACAAAACGTGTCCCTCCTAAAGGTACAGCTCTGATGCAGCTACGCCGCCGAAAACTTGCAGTTCACATTCAGCGACTGAAACCTAGCTGTACCTTCCTACTTACTGAAACGGGAACTCCTACGCCGCCAACAGAACTCGCTAAATCGATATGCTCGGAAGACAAGCCACTAGTAATGATAGGAGGGTTTGCTCACGGCTTCTTTACATCAACTACAATGCAGCTTGCTGAGCGAAAGGTGTGCGTCTATCCTGCCCCTCTACCAGCCTCCACGGTAATTGGAATAGTCTTGCATAGCGTTGCAAATCAATTAAAACTCTCGGAGCAGCGGTTTAATCCAGTATAACGCACCTAATCATAATAAGACTTATCAACCGATCCGCGGAGCTGTCGCTTAACAAAGCAAATCATGGAGAATGTTTATTGTCCCCTAAAATTGACCGACTAGAACAACGGTTAGACCAGGCTCGAATGCGTATTAAACGGTCAGAAGACCGACAGGTAATCGAGTCCGTCTTTGATACAAAAACCCTCCTCGTCCTCTACAATCTGATAAACCAAAAGGTTCTCAACATAGTCAATGGCTGCATATCCACAGGAAAGGAGGCGAATGTCTACTGGGCAGTCCAACCAGACGGAACAGATGTCGCTATCAAGATCTACCGGATTTCCACCTTCAACTTCAAACGTATCACCGCGTATCTTGAAGGAGACCCACGTTTTACTAGGGTTCCTCGGTCACGAAGTGCGCTCATCACTGCGTGGGCGTCTAAGGAATTTAAGAATCTACAACGTGCAGAGCGTGTTGGAGTTCGTGTACCCAAACCCATCATCGTCAAGCGCAATGTCCTTGTCATGGAATTCATTGGAGAAGAGGGGCTGCCAGCGCCATTAATGCAGAAAGTGGAACCCGAAAACCCGGAGGAGACTCGTGACGTTCTTCTCAGGGCAATCTCTACGCTGTATCATCAGGCAAACTTGGTCCACGCAGACCTGAGCGAGTACAACGTTATGCTCTGGAACGAGCCGGTTATTATCGACGTATCCCAAGCTGTGCTCCTTGACCATCCCTACAGCAACCAATTTTTTGAACGAGATATACGGAATATCCTCTCATACTTCCGCTACTTCAACATCCCCAAACTCGATACTCAACAGACAATCGAATTGATTCGCCGAGGTGAACTAGAATAGAAGCTACCTCACGGATTCGCATCCCCAAAGACCGCATCGCTGTCCTTATCGGACCAAACGGAACCGTCAAAACCCGCCTTGAAAAACTCACCAACACACGCATAGACATTGATAGTGCAGACGGTCTAGTCACGATTGATACAATGGAATCAACAGAAGATCCTCTTGCGGTGTGGAAAGCGCGAGATATCGTACAGGCGATAGGACGTGGCTTCAGCCCCCAGCGAGCGTTTACTCTACTCGACGATGAAGTCTACCTTAGAATTATTAGCCTCGAAGAATACGGGAGTACCCCCAATCAAATTCGTAGACTAAAGGGCAGGGTAATCGGTCAAGGAGGCAAGACGCGCCGGAACATAGAGGAACTCACCAGCACCTTCATCACCATATTCGGAAACACCATAGGCATCATCGGCGAACTCGAAAACCAGCAAATCGCGCTAACAGCGATTATCCGGCTACTACGGGGCGCCGAACACTCAACGGTATACCGCTACCTCAACGACCAACGCCGAAGACTAAAACGGCAACGCCAACAGAAAGGGTGGCGCCCAGTAGGCCCCGAAGCAACCGACAAACCATAACTTTAAAATCAACCATATGGAAAACACAGAACCGCAAAACCCGAAGCCGGGGTGGCTCAGCCCGGTAGAGCGGGAGGCTGTTAACCTCTAGGTCGAGTGTTCGAATCGCTCCCCCGGCGCCATTTTTTCCTCAAAATTTCTTGACTGACACAAAAGATGTAAGTGGTGCGGGGGATGGGAATTTCGGCTAACATCAAGAGATGACCGCTTTCGAACCCATGAACGCCTACACGACAGGGACCTAAACCCTGCACCTTTGACCAGGCTCGGTAACCCCCGCAAGGGGTAAATGGTGCCCCGACCGGGATTCGAACCCGGGTTTCCCGGACCACATCACTGCATGACGTAATCTCTACGGGTCGAAAGCCCATAATGATTGACCGGGGTTTGCGGCTCGACATGACCTGTCTGGAGCCACTACACTATCGGGGCGCGTGTGGAGGTTAATAATCGTCCGTTCAAAAAGGTTTCCACAAGGATAAAGAGAAGAGTGGTGGACTGGCCGGGATTTGAACCCGGGGCCTCGAGTGTGCGAGACTCGCGATCTACCACTGATCTACCAGCCCACAAATCCGTTCTCATTTTATAATTCTATTTTTGTTTTGCTTTTGCTTGTGCACTTCAATGTTTCGAT
>JABXGV010000172.1 GCA_016550485.1 archaeon | reverse complement strand
TGCACAAACGCGTAATAAAGGAGCGCAGCGATAAAGAGCAGGTGTTTCATTGTTGGGTTCTCTCTCGCCCGCTCGACAGCCGCAGCGGCTGTCATGATGATGGTAAACGCCAAGACCGCGTGGACGATCATACGCGTGTTGGTGCTTTCCCAGATTGGATTGAAGAATAGAATCAGAAGCGAGCACCCAATACCCACTAGGACAATAAAGAAAATCTCGATACCCGTTCTTCGATAATCTAGGTCTTTCATCCTCAAGGTACACGTAAGGAGACGCTGTTCATTAAAATCTTCTCATTGGGGGTCTCCCCAGCGGGTTATTTCAGAAGGAATCGTAAAGTTCTTAGCTTCTGCCTTGCCTAGGCATTACCGGGATGGATGTGAGAAAACATCGGTACCTGCTTATCTTTGCTATACTAATGCTTTGTCTACCTCTTCTTAGCGCTGGATCAACTAGTGCCAGGGATGACGCTCGCACGAGCTCAGACCCTGTCCTCGTCTATAACCTCTCAGGAGAAATCACAGGTGTCACAACGTATGTGATGCAAGACCTCTTAGCGACCTCCGTAGCTCTGGGCGCTCAGCTAGTCGTGGTACAACTCAGCACGCCTGGCGGCGAGGTCTTGGCAGTCCAGAACATCATGGCACTGTTCGCGAACTCCCCGGTCCCTGTCCTCGTCTACGTTCCCCCAGCCGCCATTGCTTCCAGCGGAGGTACCTACCTCCTTATGGCCTCCCATGTCGCCGCGATGGGTCCGGCTGCCCAGATAGGGTCCTGCCAACCCGTTGCCGGCTCTATCCCCATAACGGAGCCCAAGTACCTTGAATTCGTGATCACCCTCATGACCTCCCATGCTCACCTCCATGAGCGGAACGAAGCCGTTGCCACACAGTTCATCACCGAGAACCTGAATCTGGGCCCCCTGGAAGCCCAAGCCAACGACATCACAGAATTCGTTGCCGACTCGCTCCAAGACCTGCTCACCACACTTAACGACTACACGCTCATCCGGCGCGAGCTAGTAGCGGATGACCCTACCTACCGTGTTGTTCCAACAAGCGATCTCGGCAGTTACACCTTCGATTGGAGCCAAGACTTTGCAGGCGTTGCCAGCGCCAACCACATCACCTATCAGCCTAACCTGGGCCTCGTCTTGTTGAGCTTCCTCGCCCACCCCGTGGTCAACTTCATCCTGCTACAAATCGGAATCTGGGGATTCGTCTTCTCCCTCAACGCCCCGGGCTACGCGGGCGAGATTATCAGTGTCTTCTGCATCATTCTTGCCCTCGTGGGTATTGGGATTATCGGGATTCCAGTGGCAGGCCTTCTCCTCATGGCTCTCGGGGGGGTCCTCATAGTCGTCGAGGCGAAAACCGATGTGGGCTTCGCTGGTGCCGCAGGTATAGGTGGTATCATCTGCTTTGTCCTGGGTGCTATCTTCTTTCTGCCGCCTGGTCAGTGGCTCATCCCCGCTCAGGCGATGTGGGTGTTCTGGGGCATCTCCGTGGGTTTCGCTTTGATGTTCGCGATACTCTTCAGCTTCGCCATCATGAAGGCAGCCGAGGCTCGCAGGCTGAAAAGCGAACTGGAAGCCGAGCGAGTAGTTGGGAAACCGGGCGTTGCAGAAACGAATTTAGACCCTGAAGGACGAGTTCGGGCTCTAGGCGAGTCTTGGTCAGCAATAGCCGAAGAACCTCCCATAAAGGCAGGAGAGTCTGTAGTGGTGGTACGACTAGAAGGAATCCGCCTTGTGGTTCGGCTAGCTCAAGAAGTCGATAACTAGCTAGGACACTACGCTCAGCCATCATTGGCTTCAACGATACTCAACGATTCCCCCTTACTCTTGGGAGTGTTCTTCAGGATTTCCCGGAAGCTCCTCCTGTGGGGGTTCAATAAAGCCTTCCACTGTAGGGTCTTGCTCTGTGTGCGTAGGGTCAGCCTCTACTGCTGGCGGCTCTTCTTTCGCAGGTTCCTCGGCCTTTTTTGTTGTTGGCCGGAAATGCATTCCAAGGGCGATAAGCAGACACCCACTGGTGCTGATAAACCCAAGCCCGATAAGGACCGGGGATGGTCCGAAGATGGGGAGAATGCCACTGAAGAAGAAGAGCTGGGGGGCCGCGATGAGCAGCCTGAGGGTTGGGAAGAGGGAGTAGATAGCGTTACGCGTACGGTCCGGAATTAAATCCAGTTCCACCCGACGCCGGAGAACACTCGCCCCCGAACTAAAAATACTGGGAATGACGAAGGCGAAACAGACGATGACCGCGGGCAATTGGAAAAACATCCAGGGGAACGGCACAGGGACGCTATTCACCAACAGCGAAGGAAGCGATGCAGTGATCACGGCAAAGACGAAATAAAAGACCGCACCACCAGCCATTAGGAACGTGAAGACCGCAATCCATCGCGAAGGACGGAGTGTTTTCGTCCACACCCCTGCTCGTTCCAAACTGATGAAATCCACAAAAAAGAGCAGCATACGAAACAGCGCCACCGCCTTTTGATCATACAAGAACGAGTAATAAATCGAAAAGAGAATCATCTCACCCCACACCGAGAACGTGCTAAAGGCGATGACGGTTCCCAAGATGTAGAAACAAACGAATTTGCTGGAAAAACTGAACTTCACCCCATCTTTCAAAACCCCGTAGTACTCGCGCATCGAGCGGCGTGGCCGGTTCATGGCCACTTCAGGAAAATCCCGTAGGAGTGCTAGGGCGGTAAGCGCGATGGCGACGCACAAGCCGCCTTGGAGTAAGAATACACCTTGCCGACTAATCAGGTCAGCGAGCACTGCACCAGGAACTAGGGACAACATCGCGACCACTTGGTAGAGCATACCCTGTCGCCCCATGGCCACGCTATAGGCTGAGCGCTTCGGGTCATCGGCTACCGCACGATAGTTGGTGTCAAAATACGCGGAGAACGCCCCCGAGAGCTGGGCAAACCCTACGGCTTGGATTACATAAACCAGGAGAAATTCAAACAAGGTTTTGGCAAACGCTGTGTATATCGTACTGGCAGCAATACAGAGAAACGCAGTGAGGAGGATCCAGCGCTGCCCAATCCAGTCTCCGATTCCACCAGTGGGGTAATCGAGGACCAGCTGGATAATCGAACTCAGAAAGGCTAGATTGCCCACCAACGCCATCCCCAAGGTGAGATAGTGGTCGGGACCCACTAGGGCCTCTGCAATGTAGACCGTAGTGAAGGTCGAAGAGACCGTAAAGGTTACTCCGAAGAGCGGCATAAATATCGCCGCCATCTTCGCTAGGTACCTAACGCGTTTCGGCTGCTCATGCAGCCCAAAAAACCTAGCTATCCGATCCGTCATAACTACTACACTCCAATAAGGAGCCAAAGAAAGCAAGTCGGTGACTCGCCATCATTGGCTCCTACCTCATTCTACTTGTTATCCTTGACCTCAGAGGTGCGTTCCTCAGGAGGTTCTAGGGCTTCTTCAGGTGGGGGTTCACCGAGTCCTTCGGGTGCAGGTTCCAGCTCTGCCTGAGTAGAGTCAGTCTCTGGTGTTAGCGCTTCTTCTTTCACAGGTTCCTCTAGCTTCTTTGTCTTTGGTCGGAAGTACATCCCCAGAGCGATAAGCAGGCATCCGCTGGTGCTGATAAGGCTCAGTCCGATGAGGATGGGTGAGGGACCAAAGATGGGGAGGATGCCGCTGAAGAAGATAAGCTGTGGAGCAGCGAAGATTAATGTGAGGGTCGGAAAGAGCGAGTAGAGGGAATTTCGTGACCGGTCAGGAATCAAGTCCAGTACCAGGCGCTGCTGGAGTACACTGAGAGCGCCATCGAATATTCCAGTGAAAACGAAGGTAAGACACACAATGAGTGCGGGGAGCTGGAAGAACATCCAAGGGAAAGGTACTGCTACGCCATTGACCAACAAGGAGGGCAAAGTTGCAGTAATGAAAGCGAAGGCGAAATAGAAGACTGCCCCACCAGACTGGAGGAAGGCAAAAAAGGCAATCCAGCGGGCTGGGTTAAGCTTCCTAGTCCAAACACCAGCTCGTTCCAGACTGATAATGCCCACGATGTACAGAAGTGTCCGAAACAGAGCCACTGCCTTATCCTCATAGAGGAAGGAGTAGTATATTCCAAATAGAATCAGATTCGCCCACACAGAAATCGTGCTCATGGCGAGGACAGTACCGATGAGGAAGAAGAAGACAAATTTGCTTGACACACTGTATTTCAGCCCATCCCTTAAGACGCCGTAATATTCTCGTAGTGAGCGGCGGGGACGGTTCTCCGCAACCTCCGGGTAGTCCCGTAGGAGAGCTAGACAGGCAAATCCGAGGAATAAAGCCAAACCACCTTGAAGGACGAACACTCCCTGACGGCTAATCAGGTCAGCAAGAATCGCACCCGGAATCAAGGAAAGGGTAGAGGCGATTTGGAAGATCATCCCCACCTTCCCCATAATCACGCTGTACACCGACCGGTCCGGGTCATCGGCGACAGCACGGTAGTTCGTGTCCCACCACGCACCAAAAGCACCAGAGAGCTGCGCAAACCCGATACCCTGCAAGACATAGATGAAGAGAAACTCCAGCAACGTCGTCGCAAATGCCGTGTAGATGGATGCAGCACCGATACAGAGAAACGCGGTAAGCAGAATCCACCGTTGCCCAACCCAGTCACCCAGACCACCAGTCGGGTAGTCTAGGACTAGCTGGACGATGCTCTGCACAAACGCTAGGTTCCCCACCAATGCCAGTCCCAGCGTCAAGTAATAGGCAGGTCCAGCTAGGACCTCGGCGATGTGTACCGCAAGGAAGGTGCTGGACATCATGAACGTGACAGCGAAGAGAGGGTTGAAAAGTGCGGATTTCCGGACAAGGGATTTGACGCGTTTTGGTTGGTCTTGTACACCAAAAAACCGGGCAAGCCTATCAGACATGTCTCAGACCTTCCTTGAGAATACGCCTCTCAGAGGTTCTTCTAGTGTTCCTGCTGGCTTCTCGATTAAAAGGCGGACTCACAAAAAAAGCACACAACAAGAGGTCACATCATGTGACCATCCGGGACACGGTAACAGCTCCTGCTGGCAGCCATTTTCAACTTAACCCACTTACTTTAAGAACAGTCACTAAATAAGTAGAACCAGAAGGAGTTGATTACATTCCGAAGTGGATACAGAATCAAGCCGCCAAGCTAGACGCCCTTCCCCAGCCTGTGGAGGAGCGCCTCGACGATTTTCTTGAACACTACCATTTCCTGACCCTTTCACCGGAGTGTCACTGGGACAAATCCCGAAGACTGCTCGAGGCACTCCTAGATTCACAAGCGTTTGAGCGGACCTGGAAGGACCTTGACGATGAGGCGCAAAACTGGCAAGGAGGCGAGGGTGTCTTTCTGTCAGAGATCCTCACCGACTTTGGCGCAATCCCCACTGCCGCGGCCCTTGCCGCCCTCACTACTACAGGGCGTCTCGTTACCAATCCTGACCTCAGAGCCAAGGTCCACGCTGCCGCCCACCAATGGTGGCAGCGCCTCACCAGTCGGCGCTGGGGTCACGGCATCGAAACCGGCTACAACCGGTTCACCATCATTGAATGGCTCGACCAAGGCACTGTCCTACTTGAAAGACTTGAGGAGCCTTGGGTGAAAGCGTATCGTAGATATTTCCAGGAAGAATTGCTGAACAAGCTCCGGGACCCAGAGCGATGTGGACCTGACTATATCAGTTCTGAAATCGAGGCACTACTTCGACTCGATGTGATTGGTGGTGTAATTCCACAGGACATCACCGCCCAGTTAACAACTGCGAACCAACGCGTCATGGACTATACGAACATTCGACTCCTCCATGCTCACCTTCTCGATGAAGACACCCTCGGCAAATTGTCGCACCACAGGATGTGTAGTTTGCCAACGCATCGGTTCAGAACACAGATTCGTGACCCCGGTGTGTACAAACCTGCCCAAGAAGACGCAGTCTACGGTCAAGGAGCCATCTATACCATGAACCTCCTGGTGCTGCGGGAGCCAATCCTTGACCTCATGAAGACTACCGACCAAGAGTTCACCATCCCAGAACTCGCCCAGCAGAGCCGCCAAGCCCTCCCTGAAACGCAAGCCGTCGTGGGATACCTCCTCAAGAGTGGACTCGCCATCTTCGACCCAGAAGAGCTACCGGGCAAACCTTGGCATGATGTAAAACGACGCTTCCGCCTAACCCGATACGGAGCAATCCTTGCTGCTCTCGCTTAGGGATGTAAAAGTTTAAGAACACAATAATATGAGGATTTCTCAGGGAATTCAATTGACTTTGTCAACAATTGAACGTTTAGGGATTGTTACCGCGATTGCCTTCGGGCTAGGCGCGGTTATTGGATTGCTCTTCACCCTGTCCGTGAGCTTACACGCGTTAGCCGTGGGGCTGATGACCGCAGGTTGTATCTATCTTTTCCTTGGCCTCGCCTTTGGCTGTGAATCTTGGTCGCATCACCGACGGCGTGAGGTCCACTTCATGGTGGATCGCAGTGGGCGAGCCGTTTACCTTCCTGGCGCCTCCAGAACGGTTGCCCAGCAAAAACACCCAGAACCGCCGACACCACGGATGAGTCGGCAGGACATGGCGGTGCTAGGCTTCATCTTCTGTATGGGCATCATCCTCGTCGTAGCGGCCTTGACGATACACTTCCTGTTCCTCCTCTAGCACCTTCTGTCACTGGCTACGCTTCGGTTTCGGTGGGTGTGGAGTCAACATCGGCTGTGAGGGGGTGAGGCATATGCTCACCCATCAGTACTCCCTCAGGGATTTTCCGCAGTGCGTACGCAAGGCTGACGCAGGAAGTGATGCTGATGCCACAGAGCCCTACTAGCACCACTACCGTGCCAAATGGCGGCGGGAACGCGGGTAACAATAGGCTGAAGATTAGGAGCTGCGGCACCGCTAACAAGAGCTGGAGCGTCGGGAACAGGCTATACAGCGAGTTACGGTTCCGGTCCGGGATCATATCAAGGAGCAGCCGCTGAACCAGTAAATTCGCTGCTGACCCGGATAACGATCCAGCGATGAAGGCGATGCAGACTAGGATCGTGGGCAACTGGAAGAACGTGAAGGGAAAGGGTATCCCTGGAACCGGCGGCAGGAAGACAAAGATGGCGGCAATCCCGATAAGGAAGAAGGGGCCACAGACCTGGAGGTACCGGAACACGGCGATCCACCTCCGTGGAGACATTTTACGCGTCCAAACCCCTGTCCGCTCTGTCCATAAAATACCGAAGGCAAAGATGACGGTCCTGAAGATGGCCACTGATTTCTGTTCGTATAAGAAGCTATAGTAGACGATCATCAGGATCATGCTGCCCCAGACGTTGATGGCGCTGAAGAAGAGCACGGAGCCGATGATGTAGAAGAACACGAACCTGCTTGAGACACTGAACTTGAGCCCTTCTTTGAGGAGGGAGTAGTAAACCCGGAGCGAGCGTTTTGGGCGGTTTTCCGCGACTTCAGGGAAATCTCTGAACAGGATTAGCGAGCTAACACCCATGATGATACAGATGATGCCCTGCAGGAAGAAGACGCCTTGGCGAGAAATCAGGTCTGCTAGGACCGCGCCGGGAATGAGGGACACCGTGGCGGCAATCTGGAACAGCATTCCCATCCGACCCTGCGCTACCGAGTACGCTGACCTATCGGGATCCTTGGCTGCTGCGCGATAGTTATTGTCAAACCAAGCGGCAATAGCCCCTGACTGCTGTGCTGCTCCCAAGGCGCTGAGAACATAGACGAGTAGAAAGTCGATGTAGGTTGTGGCGAAGGCTGTGAGGATGGTTGAAGCGGCGAAGCAAAGAAACGCAGTAAGCAGAATCCAGCGCTGTCCAATCCAATCACCCACGCCGCCAGTTGGGAAATCAAATACTAGCTGGACGATGCTGCCGACGAGGGCGAGTTGACCCACAAGCGCCATACCGAGAGAGAGGTAGAGGGCGGGTCCCACCAGAATTTCGGCGACGAAGACAGCGAAGAAGGTGGAGCTCATCATGAAGCTGGCAGCGGCAAGTGGCATGAAGACCGCGGCTACCTTTGCGAGATACTTGACTCGTGGTGATTCGTCTTGGAGACCGAAGAAGCGTGCTATTCTATCTGCCATACTTGTGTGTTCTCCCTGTGGGTTACATCCAGCCTCTCTAGCTGGTGGAAATAAGGCTCATGTCCTCTTCGAATAAAGGTTTCCTATTGTGCAAGATACCTCTCTTTATTGAATGTAGAGAGGCCCCGTATCGTTATTCGCTATTTTCTTAGCTGAATCAGGAGCTTATGAGGGAATTCCAAAAGCCTTAAGTTGTCTACAATCCAAAACCCTACTGTGCAGGAAATGCCGCACTGCGTGGACACAAAGAGTAAACATGGCTATGTTTTCAAGACCCTACTGCTAGGAGGGGAGGATTATGCCACGAAGCTTTTCTGTCAGCAGGCCAGCGTGAAAACCTTCGCGGGAGAGTACAAACAGAGCGTGGGGGTGGGGTTGGGTGTTCACTCGTGCTCTGTCAATGATATCCGCGTTCGTATGCAGCTATGGGATATCGCTGTATCGGATACTCGCTGGGCCCCCATAAGAACCATGTTTCGGGGAGGGCACGCCGCTATTTATGTTGCCAATACGGAGCAATTGGAGTCTCTACGAGTTCTCCGGCAGGACGTTCTCCACTATTGTGGACGAATTCCCGAAATCTTTCTGTTTTACGGACCCACTCGCCAATTGATGCAGCTTAAACGGAAAATGAAGAAATCCGACTTTCTCGGTCTTGTTACTCCAAGTGAAGCCCTTGACGAACTCGCGAACATGATGTTTGATCGTTCCCCACATGGTGGTGGTATTCCTCCATACTCCTTTGCCGCACTGGAAATCCCTTCGAAGAAGCTGGAGGATGCGCGCCGGGCTGCGGTTCAAGTCTCCCACACTAGACCTGCCCTCACCGTGTCTCCGGAACTGATAGATGCTATTAGCGAGAGCGGTTTTGATGTTGTGGGAAGTAGTATCACACTCCATGCGTATCAGGCGGTGTTTCAGGTCAACCTCCTCAGCGGAGCCGTGAGATTCACTCCGCGGATATGCCATGAATGCTTGAAGGGGGCACGGAAATGGACCAACCTATGCCTGGTCGCAGCAGGTCCTGGCTGGAGCAATACCTCGCTGAATCAGCGGGAGCTAGAGGTTCTTTCCAAGATTCATGCTATTGTTAATGAGCTTCTGCCAGCAGAGCGTGAATGTATCGTGCAAAAGATTGTGGAGGAGACCAGTCAATGCCACCACTTCAAAGAAGCTCCCGTAACATCACCAGTCTCAGATCCCGTTGACGAGGTCCTCGACTTACTCGTCGAATCAGCGACAGCGACCTATGCTGCACACTAGGAGCGTGTGCTGTTGCGTCGAGGTGAACAGGGCTGGGTATTCTAGGGTGCCATGTCTCTATCAGTGGCGGCGTCCAGAATGCACCCCATAGGGCTGCAGAGCTAGGCTGCGAAACGATGCAGATTTTTACTCGGAATGCCCAGCGCTGGGCTAGTAAACCCCTTGCTCAGGAGCAAGCGGACGGCTTCAAGGCAGGCGTCAAGGAACAGGGGCTTCAGGAGGTTATGGCGCATGGCAGCTATCTTACAAATCTGGCCTCCCCCGACCCTCGAATTCATAAGCTCTCAGTGGCAGCCTTTGAAGATGAATTAGATCGCAGTGAAGCGTTGGGCATACCTTATTTCGTCATCCACCCAGGATCTCACAAGGGAACCTCTTTCCAGGAAGGGCTACACACACTCACGATTAGCCTACGGCGAAGCCTCGCTAACCGTCCCGACTACAAGGTCATGCTCTTGTTGGAGACCACTGCGGGAGGTGGGAAGTCGCTGGGGGGTAGCTTCGAGCACCTCGCTGAAATCCTCGATCAAACTGCTATGCCCGGGCGTCTTGGAGTCTGCCTGGATACTGCCCATGTTTTTGCCGCCGGCTATGATATTAGGACCCAAGCTGGTTATGAGGAAACCCTAGACGCCTTCAAGACCCAGATCGGCTTTGGGCTGTTGAAAGCCTTCCACGTTAATGACTCGAGGTCAAGCTTGAATAGCCACCACGACATCCACGCCGATATCGGAGAAGGAAAGATAGGCCTTGAAGCCTTCCGCCTCCTCGTCAACGACCCTCGCTTCAAACATCATCCCATGAATTTGGAAACCCCTGGCGACGAAGCTGCCTTCCAGAGAAACCTCCAGCGCCTCTATGACCTTCGTCGTCTTTGAGGAGGAATGGTTGAGTGTTTTCGTCGACGAGTGAATAATGTAATTACAAATACCACGATGCAGGATACGGTTATTACTGGGATGAGCAGTAAAATCATCGTTGGAATCGATGGTATAGAGGTGGTTAGGGGGAGCTTTTGTTCAACGGTTCTGGTCCGGGTGTGTCGTATTCCGCATGTGAAGCGTATGGCGGTGTAAAAGCGGCGGAGGAGGACCACACCACCGGCGGTGAATCGGGCGGTGTAGCAATTGAATGCTTGGTAAGGGTCAGTTTCCCCGTCATTATCGATGTCGGTTGTGGAGATATTGCTGATTATCCATTGGGTGAAATTCCAGTGAAAGTAGTGCTCATCTAGGTCCTGCTCTCGGAACCCTACCAGATTGGAGTTGGCTTGCCAGCCATCGATGAATAGATTCCAGTCCGTGAGGTGTATTTCCCATTCTGTGTGGGTGAAGTAATCACAGGCCCGTGCCACAATTGGCGTGTAGCCTTCCAAGTACTGGGTACTGTAATAGTTGGGGAGATCATAGGAGATGTTCACGAAGTCAGTGACACGGGCTTTTATCCTGATTGCATATCCACCGACGTTTTCTCTTATCTCCAGAATCCTCACATCAATGTCGTGTATGTGCTGCCAGAGGAGGTGTTCCTCCGGTGTGTCAAGCGTCTCAGTGATGTTCTCAGAGAACTCATAGTGATCACCCGCACGGTAGCCATAGATGGGTGGGGATTGCTGCGATGAAGCAGTGACGTTGGCTGCTCCTAAGGAAGAATGCATTAAGCCTAGTAACAGGAGGCAGGTTGCTCCTAGGACACAACTGATTCTTGCATGTTTTGACATTCCCTATCCCTTATCCTTAGAATGACGGGAATATATTATTGTATTCTTTCAGGGGTTGGGGTTTGGTCGAGTATCACTCCATCTAGGAAGCAGGGCTCTCCACTGTCATCCTTGACTGCTTGCCCCCTTTCGTGAAGGACGCGGGTTCTACCATCCTTGTGTTTGATACGGTATTGCACCTCAAAAGCGGTCCGGTTCTCTAGGGCTTGCTTCATCGTGGCTTTCACCCGGGCTTGGTCCTTAGTGTGAATTATCGGTTCAAGACAGCACATGCCTCCCGGCAGCTCCTCCTCCGTGTAGCCTGTGATTTGCTCCAGCTGGTCATTGAGAAACTCCCTCCGCCCTTCCCTTTCGAGGTGGAGGCGATAGACGATGCCAGGAATGTTGTCAGCTAGGACTTGGAGCTGTTGCTCGCGAGCTTGCAGTTTGGCTTCTGCCTGTTTCAGGTCAGTGATATCGACAAAGGTTACCAGCCAAGATGTCTGTCCTTCATACTCGAAGGGCGTTCCGGTGACATCCGTCCAGATGATTGATTTGTCCTTGTGGATTACCCGAACCTCACACCGTGGGGGCCCGGTAAGCCCCTGGACGTGGTCCCAGAAGGCCTTTCCGAACTTGAGACGGTCTTCTTCGATAATGATTGACGCCAGTTCCGTGAAGGAGAAGCTAGTAATCTCCTCAGCAGAGTATCCCGTAATCTGGGTCAGGGCAGGATTAGCAAAGACCATTCGTGTGTTCCCGGGCTCACCCTGCAGGATGCCGATTCCGTGAAGCGTGTGTTCAATAAGCGTTCGATGATTCGACTCCGAGACCTGTAGTGCTTTCTCCATTAATTTTCGTGCAGTGACATCTCTTGTTGTGAGAATCGCTGCGACGATCTGTCCCTCTTGGATGACTGGTCCGATTCGCGTTCTGAACCACAGGGTTGTTCCATCAGGTCCTGGTCCTTCGACGTCATAGCTACTCTGTTCCCCAGATTCGAAGACCCGCTTAATTGCCTCCCTCTGGAGGTCATGGTACTCTGGTGGTGTGTAGTCGTAGAGGGTTTTCCCTAGTGCTTGGTCAATTGGGCGACCTGTCACCGATCGGTTCACAAACAGGAGGATGCCGTGTTGGTCTACCATCATAATGAGATCCGGGGCTTGTTCTACCAACGACCGCCAACGTGCTTCTGACTCTCGGAGTGCGTTTTCTTGCGCTTTCATTTCAGTAATGTCTCTAGCATTTATGATGAGGTTAACCACTTCACCTGATTTGGTGATTGGCCCAACACGTGCTTCAAAGTGCCTGACTTCTCCAGTAGAGGGGTTGTGGTATTCAGTGTAGTATCTGTCGGGTTCACTAGTTTCCCAAACCCGGCGACAGCACCTAATCATTGTTGGCTGAAATTCTGGCGGGATAAAGTTTACAGCGG
>JABXGV010000171.1 GCA_016550485.1 archaeon | reverse complement strand
CAATAAAAAAATGAGAGAAGTCGAGGACAACTCCTCGACAAAGGAAACAGTATGAAGAAAATCAGACAATCTCTACGCCCATGATGACATCGGCACGGTCACGCCACTTCTTCGTCATCCGGGAGACCATCTTCCGAAGCTCTTTGATTTGCTTCAGAGCCAAAGCAGGGTCATCGTAAACGCTGTCTAATACTTCGCTCGCCAAGCGGTCGAAATCTTGGATGACCTCAACAAACCAGCTGTCAAAGCGAAGCATGTTCATCAAATCGTCTTCCTTGATTTTGATCGCGTCAAAAAAGGGCCGGTACCCGTAATCGGCGTGCTCAATCTTGCTAATGAGTCGCTCGGTACGGCTAGTCAGTGATCTAATGGTTGTGTAGGCGCCTTCGAGTTCGGCCTCTACAACCTCACGGCGAATATCTTCGATAGTATCCTGGGTTCGGCGGAGTCGTTCAACGAGCTGGTCACGGAGAATCCGGTCAGCGTTGCGTCGCTCCTCCTTGATACGATAGCCCCTCCAGCCAGGGATCAGCTTCATGATTTTCTGACCAAGGGTTCGTTCGTCGTCCACTTTTTCCATGATCGATGGTTTATCTTCTGGAGCCAAAGAGGTGTCACCTCGTTGGTGGGTATGCTAGGGTTCGAACTCCGCTCTTAAAAACTCTACCCAGTAGCGTTTCTTGTGGTTCCAAGTATATCTGGGGTGCTTGTTTTGCCTATTACCCACTCTATTTGCGCTAGAGCGGTTCTGTGATGTGCTGGTGCCCGTTTCCTAGTCTTTGTTTAGCGTGCGGATTCGGCGGCTGTGCGTCGGAAGGATAGGAAGAGAGTCATGAGTGCGAGTACTAATGCAATGATTAGTAATCCTAGTCCTAGATAGAAGAAGGAGGGCAGAAAGATCATCAAGACCCCGCCTGCTGCTGCGACGACGAACCATAGGATTGTTGTGAAGCCTGCCTTTAGTTTGAAGCCTGTGGTCCGTGGAATGTCTGAGTAGAGGACACGACCATTAGAGGCATCAAGGGCTGCCTCGTAGACCTTTCCGCCTCCGGCTGTGAAACGGATGGAGTATATTGGTACGTGTACATATGCGTGGTCGGTGACCGTGAAGCTCTCGCGAACGTTGTCGATTTGTTCTGTCTCCTTCTGGATCCGGCTCATTATCATCTGACGGGTCTGGGAGATAGCTTGTTGCTTGGCTTGGTCTTCGGGAATTCGTGAGAAGACGATGTTCGCGGTGTACTTCTGTGCCTCCTTGAGGTTGAAGTAACGACGACCACGAGTGGCGATAGGATAGTTCATTATTTCTCTTCGCACGGCGGGTCCTGCGTATTGGCGTATCTGGCGGGTCTGTTCTTCACGCCCTGCTTCGTCGACCCATTCCCAGCTGATGCTGGAATAGCGACGTTTGACCTTGTCACGGAAGGTAGCCTTGCGGTCACGTCCAACATAGGACACTATGCCTTTTACGTTCGTCACCCAATACGGGTAGTAGGTCATGTTTCCGTCCTTGAACGAGATGATTGATGCGAGGTCGTTGGAAACGCCTGGTACCTTCACAAGATAGGCCTTGAGGGTGTCAAAGGCTTCATTTTGACCAAAGTTAACTTTCATTGCGTAGTGTTTCTGCATCCGTTCTCCGCCAGGCTCGAAGGAGGTACCACAGTATTCGCAGGTGATTATGGCATCCGAGGGGTGAACGCTCAGATTAGCTCCGCAGTTAGGACATGTTAATTGTGTCATTTTCATGTTTCACCTTTCATTATTCTATGTGCTATTCGCGTTTTTCGGACGATATCTTGAAGGATTGCTGAGTTCCGATGCAAGCGATAAGGAGTCCGACGATTATCAGGACGAATGCCAAAGCCTCTAGACCAGAGCCGACTAGCATCCAATAGATGAACTGAGCACCTACGGACCCTACGACTAAACCGATTATGCTTAGAAGGAACATGCCTGCTCGGAATCCAGTTGAGATTGGCACCTCGCCCTTTAGCACTCTCTTTGTGTGGCCATCGATTCCGACTCGGTAAGTTTCAGAGCCGAATTGGTAGCGCACCATCCAATGCGGCACATGAAGCAAATACGCTCCGAGTTTCCGGATATTCGTCTTGCAATCCCAGATTTTAGTAGCTCCACTTTCTGCGCGCGATCGGTGTTCCTCAGATACCATGGTTTGAGCGATTTCGAATGCATCTTCGTCGCTCAGTTCACTGTTTAGAAAGACGGGTCTCTTCTCAACCCGGGTAATCGTGCTGAACTTGAAGGGTGTAATGTCTCGCTTTGTCACTTTGAGTGCCTTGTCCATCTCGTCAAACGAGTAGAACATAGCACCTCGGCGGCCAAGGATATTCAGTGAACGGTCCTCGTTGAGCCGACCATCGATGGGCTCGTAGGTCACAACGGTCTTGGATCGGCGACGTCCTGAGGAATCCGTGTAGTACTCGGTGTCTTCGTGGCGCTTGTATCCTTGAAACCGGGTAGCCGCATTCATCGACTCAACCCAATACGGGACGAATCTGAGCTGCGCCTCTGTGACTCGTGCTCCACCACCGCGTCCAACCCATTTACGAACCTTGTCTTGCACTTCGCCACTACCAATCGTAGGTGTTAAGACGAAGTGTTTGGAGATCTTCTGACCTTCTATGGTGACGGTGTTACCACAGAAATTGCAGGTAATCACCGCGTCATCGGGGGAGACAGCAAGGGGGGCATCACAGTTTGAACACTTGAACGCTTCTATTCCTTTTGACATTCTGTTTCCTCCTATAGGAGTACTCAAACTTAGATGTAAGAGCCCTTAACTGTTTCCGCCTTTTAGGTGTGTAGAGGAGCTAGATAGGATAGTAGGTCGAATAGGAGCGCAAATGTTTGTGTGGCTATGCGTTTGCGAGTCCGATGATGTACTGACAGTTCTTGCATACGAAGACAGAGCGGCACCTTCTTGGCCATCCTTTGATTCTGATTTGAGAAATATCATCTTTTGTTAGCATATTGTCGCATTTTGGGCATAGTCCGATTTGTTTGGAGGGTTTTGACATGGTATTATCTCCGTTTGCATTTTGGATGTGTAGTTCCCCCTCAACTGGGTGGCATTATAAAATGGTTTGGGGTTTGGCATTTGCTACAATGCCCTGTTGGAGTTAAGCCAACGAGGTGGATGTCATAACCGATTCTTTTTACGAGTAACGCCCTACAACTGGGATTCTTGCAGTAAGTGTTTTCAGCGGGGTGATTCCATACATTCCCGATGTAGACGTAATGAAGGCCTGCCTTCTGCCCGATGGAGTGGGCAGTTTCAAGGGTTTTCAGGGGAGTCGGTGTCGTTAACCCATATTCTTCAGATTTGTAAGCGGGACGAAAACCACTCACGTGCCATGGCACATCAGAACCTAAATCGTTGCAGATGCGGTCTGCAATCGTGGACAGGCATTTGGTTGTGTCGTTTACCCCTGGAATTACGAGCGTTGTGATTTCCACCCAGATTCCTAGATCACGGGCTAGCTGTGCGTTCCGCCAGATTTTCTCCATTTCGAGTCCGCAATAACGGAGAATCTCATCGTGGCACCCCTTGATATCTATGTTCATGGCATCGAGCCCTGCTTCTGCGAGGCGCTCTAGGGTGTCAGTCGTCATATAGCCGTTCGTGACATAGGTGCTATAGTAGCCAGCAGCCCTTGTCTTTGGCATAGCGTCCAGTGAGTACTCAAAGAACACTGTGGTGGGTTCACTGAAGGAATAACTGGTCCCATGGCACCCTCTCCGAGGTATTTCTTCTACAAACCTTTCAGGGGAGAGGTAATCGCAGCGGTTTGGGTTCGGGTGACGCTTACTGATACTCCAATTCTGGCACCACGGGCAAGCAGCGTTGCAGCCCCAGCCTCCAATGGTTAAAGCGTTCGTTCCTGGATGGAAGTGGGCAAACGGCTTCTTCTCAATGGGGTTCGCGTTGATGGAGCTGATATCCCCATACGTGAGGACGTAAAGGCGTCCATCAAAGTTGATTCGTGCCCCGCAATAACCTCGCTTCCCGTTCTTTATTTTACAGCGTCTCTCACAAACGCCGCATTGAACAGAATTGTCCTCTCTCTTTTCGTAGTGACGGGCTTCTCTGACACAGGGACTTCTTTGTATTGATTCTAAATCCACACTTTCCACTTCTGGAATAGGATGTAGACATCCTAGGCTTTTGATATTTCGCTTCTATTGTTCTTGTCGGAAGGCTCAAAAAGGGGGTGAGCGGTAGGCTGGTCGGTGGCGCTCAATGACAGTAATTCGTGAAGGAGATTCTGTTCTCCTCTATCTGGAACCCGGTAAGACATGGCTGCTCCGCGTCGAAGCAGGCAAATCCTTTCATCTGCACCGAGGTATTATCCAATTCGACGACATCATTGGTCAAAAGTATGGAAGCTTTGTTGCAACCAGCCTTGGTAAACAAGTCGCTGCGCTGCCACCATTGCCCCGTGATCTTGCCCTGAAAATGGGGAGACAAACCAACATTATTTATCCAAAGGATGCAGGGCTAATCCTGCTATTAACAGGAATCGGCCCTGGCTCTATTGTAGTAGAGGCAGGAACAGGAAGTGGGGCTCTCACCAGCATCCTTGGGTATCACGTCCAGCCTAAGGGTCATGTCTATTCCTACGAACTGCGAGAAGACTTCTCGGAAACGGCACAAAAGAACATAGCAAGGGTGGGGCTAGAGAAGGCAGTTACCGTTAAACAACAAGATATTCTGGAGGGAATCGACGAGCAGGAAGTGGACGCGGTAGTTCTCGATATGGCGACGCCCTGGAGTACGGTTCCCCTAGCGTATGAAGCTTTACGGGGCGGAGCCGTCTTCGTGTCATTCTCCCCCACCATAGAGCAGGTACAACGAACTGTTGAAGCTCTCTATGAATCTCACTTCACTGAAATCCAAACCCGTGAACTCATCGAACGGGAAATCCACGCGCGAATTGGAAAAACACGACCCGCCACACGGATGATAGGGCACACCGGGTACCTCACCTCCGCTCGCAAAGTGTACCCCCCTGCTGCAAAACGTAAGTGAGAATCGGTTCTGTAACCACTGCTACAAATGTTATTTGTCAGTCCACGAACTGTATTCCTGAAATAACAGTCGGGGCGCCTTCCGTGGGGTGAGAATGTCTCCTCCCATCAAAGCAGCAGGTCTAGGATTTGTACAGCTGCTCGCTGAAGCTAATTCCGTGTCTGCGATCGTATCTATAGAGGCGCACCGCAGTTATGACAGTATTTACTATCGGGTTCTGGGACTTCAACTCCACAGCTAGGACAGAACCTTGGACCTGGAGGTCTATGCGGGTCGTGTGGAGGAGGGTGGGGCTCATGTGGGTGGGGAGGATGTTCAGGTGGATGGTGGGGTGGATGTTCCTCCATTATGATGTCAAAGACTGGTTGAGCGATTTTCCTCTTGCCTTTGCCGTGCTCTGGACATCGAACTTTTAGAATGACATAGCGCCCATCAACTTTGGTATCAACGATTTCTGTAAAACCGCCACAGCGCTTACACCGAAGTATCTGTTCCCTAACGAAATGTCTGCCCTCCTCAATGAGTCCTAGCGGGACCATGGTTCCCTTCTCACGACCATGAGCTGGACAGCGGTGTATCAGCTTGATGAGCATCTCTCCATGTCTGCCGCGCCTGCCTTTATCAATAGCGTCAGATATTACCTTTGGTTGGCCGCATTTACTGCAGCTTACAATATGATGAAGCTCTTCTAGTGCCAATAGTGTTCATCTCTTCTATTGGATGATTATGTTCTAGTGAAATAGTTCGCACTTATAAACCCGTGCAGAAGAACTAGGGAAGGCACTCTTTTGTGTGTTTCTCAAGAATTTGAATCCATGGTAACTGGGAAAGGTTATCAGTGGTGAAGTTCTAATTAGGGCGAGAGTGCTGCTATGCCTAGTTCATCTCAGCCATCGGGTTCTAAGACAACGGTTACACCTACCATGATCCTCCAAGCACGAAAACGCCTTACCGGAGTAGTGCTCATTACTCCTCTGGAGCCCTCTCCTGCTCTTAGTGAAATATCGGGTGCATCTATTGCGGTGAAATGGGAATCCCTACAGCGCACTGGTGTTTTCAAGCTCAGAGGTGCTTATAACAAGATTGCTTCGCTACCTTCAGAAACAGCTGCAAAGGGCGTTTTAACGGCTTCTACCGGTAACCACGGACTAGCGGTTGCGTATGCTGCTAAGCAGAAAGGCATTCCTGCTTCGATTATTGTACCAAAAGGGGCCTCACCATTAAAGGTGGGTAAATGCGAGGCTTATGGTGCCAATGTGATATACCATGGCACCAACTATGATGAAGCAGCAACCTACAGCCGTCAACTCGCTGAAGAGACAGGGGCTACATTGGTCCACGCCTACGCTGACCCTTTGGTAATCGCAGGACAAGGCACGATAGGCTATGAAGTCTTAGAAAGGCTTCCCGAAGCGGAGACGTTTTTAGTCCCAATTGGTGGTGGCGGGCTCATCAGTGGCATAGCAACATGGGTAAAAACAGTTAACCCACAGATTCGGGTTGTCGGCATCCAAACTACAGCCACACGGGCCTTTTACGAGAACTACCACGCAGGCCGATTATTCAGAGTCCCTATCGAATCTACAATTGCCGATGGGTTGGCAGGAAACACCGAGCAAATCAACCTTGACATCGCTCGTACCTTCGTTGATGATGTTCTGTTAGTCGAGGAAAGCGAGTTAATAGACGCCATTCAATGGACGCTGAAAAACGAACATCGTATCCTCGAACCCGCAGGTGTTGTAGGGATTGCAGCACTTCTCCAAAGAAAAATCGATTTTCATTCCAAAGAGCGAGTCGTTATAATCGCCAGTGGGTCCAATATCGACCAATCCCTTCTTTCAAGAATCTGCTGAGACTAGCCACCCAGTACTGTAATTTTATGTTTCAACCAAATCACTTTAAGACCTAATCCAGAAATAGTACACCACCAGCGCACCAACGGTGATAATATACAATGGTGAAATTCGGGACAGAAGAGTGGCTGGAAGCCTACGTTAAAGCGTTGAACGAAAACAAAGCCTATGAAGAGGCGGCTCACGATTGGGAAGGAGATTTCCTATTCATCGTATGGGCTGACGAGACAGCAGGGGTTCCTGAAGAAATCGTTTTGTGGATGGATCTATGGCATGGAAAGTGTCGTGGGTATGACGTACTTCCAAACCGAGAAGCCAAACAAACTGCATTCATCTACGAAGGCCCCTATGCGAACTGGGAAGCTATTGTCACAGGTCGCCTTGATCCGATTAAGGCACTGCTCACCCGAAAAATGAAGTTAACCGGTGATCGTGCCAAGGTGATGCGCGCTACCCGTGCAGCCAAAGAACTCGTCCGCACAGCGCAAATGGTTGACACAGAGTTCTAACCTACCTACTCAAATACCCCTTTGTTGGGCTGTCATCCCAATTCCTTTTTCGTCTAAGGAATTAGTGTTCAAGCCTACGAACTTTTCTACCTGTAAGACCATGAATAGACCATAAATTATTGGAGAAATTATTATGTGGTTCTTTCGTTCTCCTCCTCTCATTGTGTTTGGCGAGGATGCTATTGATCACCTCGAAGAGATCGAAGGCGCTCGTGTCTTTATTGTAACTGACAAAACTATGGTCAAGTTAGGGCTTCTCGATCGCGTCATAGAGAAGCTTAAGGCGGCTGGAAAAGCGATCGCCCAATTTGACGGTGTGCTTCCTGAACCTCCCGATACAGTCGTAAATCAGTGCTTAGAGCTAGTCCGTACCTTCAAGCCTGACGTGATAATAGGTCTAGGCGGTGGTTCTTGCATCGATGTGGCTAAGGTAGCTATGGTGCTATTTGAACATCCTGACATTCCTATGGATGATATCACGCCGCTCACTCCGATTCCGCCAGTCAAGATGACTCTTGTGGCAATACCTACAACCGCTGGTACTGGGTCTGATGTCACTTGGGCAGCTGTTGTCACTGACACTAAGAGTGGCCGCAAAATGGAACTTATTCATCCAGTTCTCATACCTTCTGTATCGATTCTTGACCCAGAGTTTACCAAGACTGCACCCTCTGAAGTAACTGCAGCTACGGGTATGGATGCTCTCGCTCAAGCGGTTGACCCCTTTACAGTTCAATGGCGCAACGACTTCAGCGATGCCTTAGCCATTCATGCCGTCAAACTGCTCCTCAAGTATCTACCTCGGGCGTATAACGACCCACATGACATGGAAGCCCGAGAAAAACTTCAAAACGCAGCAACAATCGCAGGTCTTTCATGGAGTAACGCTCAACTTGGTATCACCCATTCTTTCGGACATGCCATGGGCGGCTTATACAAAAT
>JABXGV010000170.1 GCA_016550485.1 archaeon | reverse complement strand
TTTTATCCCTCAGGAACTCTGCGCGAAGCTCTGGCTCTCGTCGGGCAGCAAGCCACACGTCTAGCTCAAGAAAGTCGATAGGTGCCCGGAGCTCAGGGCCACTCCTTGGGCTCTTCGGAAAGGCGTGGTGGATATAGCCATACTTGGGTTTCTCGTCAATCGCGACAGGCGGGGGAGGCAACGCCTCGACTAGGATCTCTTGGGCCGTTGACCGTGACACCTCTTCTAGGGGGATTTGCGCTTCCCGGATGACCTCTTGAAGGTGCTCCAGAACTTTCTCAAGGAGATCGGATTCTTCGGATTTGGATAGGAACTTTTCGTAGCGCCTGAATTTGATCAAGAGGGATGCACGCAATCCGTTGATTAATTCGTCCACGGTGTCCAGAGGTACGTCACGTAAGCCACTGGCAACGGCGCGTATGGGGTCGGCGATGGTGCTCTCGTCGTGGTCAGCGAGCCACCGGGTAATAATGGATTCGAAACAGCCTTCACTAATTTTCCGGCGCTGCCGTATCACTGCCAGGATGTTCTCGCTCGCCGGCTCGACTACGTCTTTCACGACCTGGTGGAGATTCTCCAAGCTATAGTTCTCTGTGTGCAGCTCCTTTCCGAGACGACCATACAGATATTCGACCCATTGCCCCTCTTTGATTGCAACCCTCCGAATATAGGATTCCACATCCGGAACTGGGTTCCCTCGGCTTTCGCGGCGGGTGAATTCACTCTTGATAAGGGCGCAGCAGTGCTTCGCATCGGTGATTGCGCCATCCATCATCACACGGTAGACGACTCTGGCTATTTCGATGTGAACGCCACATTGTTCGGCAATCGTCGCTGCCGCCTCATCAGGGACGCGGCGGACCTTCTCCTCAAAGCTGCCATAGGTCTCCTCGAATTCAGAGGCGATACGTCGGCTTAATCTGCGTATCTCTTCTTCATCGATTAGCCGACCCATTTCTAAAACATCCATTTATCCCAGGCAAGTTGGAGAGAAGCCCTAGAAGGCTATTTACCACATTCAATAAGAACCAGTGTCTAAATAAGTTTTGTCAGTGACTCCTAAGACGCGACTTGAAGGCACACCACAAGGGCAGGGGGCTCGGTATCGCGTCACATACCCATGGCTGTACACGGTCGCACATAGACCAGCTGACACCCCACGGAAAGGCGTTTTCACGGGGTCTAGCGAGCAGCCTTCCGCTTGAAGGTGAGCTTGATGGGCCCTTCCTCAACCGGGACGAGCTGTCCACCACGGAAGGCGACATCGAAGGAGATGAAATCCAGCGAATACTTTGAAGTCTCTATGAGTTCATCCCGGATTAAGTAGAGGAGATCCTTAATGTTCTTCAGGCCAGGCTTGATATCATCCTTTTTCAGGATAACCGCTTTTCCAGTCTTTTGATCAATCAAAGTTATTTCCATATTCTTGGCAACCTCGAAGAGTAGATTACCCAGTAACCTTCAAATATCTTTTCGAGAAAAAACAGCGGAACCGGACCGAACACATTAAAGGCGTCGATGGTGGAGTAGGAGGTGAAAGGCGATGTCCCGGTCTTATGGTCAAGGAGCACTCCTCCTGATCTCAATGGTGGTACTGGGAATAGCCTCCCTGATAGGCTACGACTACTTCTCCTCTTTCGGTGATACAGGGTCCCTGCTGGCTTACCATTCCCTTGGCACCTTCATCGGCGGGGCAATCCTTCTTGGGGCGGCCATGTATTTCGCGCTCCGCAGAGAATCTCAGGAAATCCCGGGTCAAAGACTGGTTAGATGGGGTGTTAACAATTGGTGCCGCCGAGCAGGAACCTTTATCATCGCAATGATATTCCTGAGCGTCTTGGTCAATATCCTGACGATTCAAAACTCATCAATTGTCGTTACCTTCATCGCGGTGCTTCAAGTCGTTAGTGCCACATTCGCCTGGGTTGCTGGACCCCTCTTATCTCAGATACCTTGGGGGGCGATGCGCTATCCACGTTCATGAGTTCCAGAAATACTGCACAGGATTACCTAGCGAACGAAAAACTAGCACCCCTCCTAATTGTGTACGGAACCATAAAGGATATTACCACAGCCTGAACAACAGCCCGCAGTGACTCCCATGTTTAATGCCCCTTTCCCTGATTTGATCAGGAACCTCCCCCAAGCCGACGTCCCACTCCCCGGTGTGCAAGCCTGGCTCTCCCAGGGCGACGACCACCAGATCGTCTTCTTCGAGATAGAACCCACAGCGAAAATCACCCCCCACAGCCATGGTGCCCAATGGGGCATCCTCGTTGAAGGCGAGATGTCCCTGACGATCGAAGGCAGGACCGAGCGGCTCAAACCAGGCGACTCCTACTTCATCCCAGATGGCGCAAAGCACTCAGCGATATTCCACCGCTTCTGCAGAGTAATTGATGTCTTTGCCGACAAAGACCGATACAAGACCAAATAGGACCCGTACAGGCTAAAATCTATGATGTCTTGACAATATAGTGATGCCGCTTTCATCACCCTTTTAATCGCTTCAGCAGCACTCTGAATTTGAGAACGCGTTTGAGGCGAAGCTAGATGGGATATAATGCTACTACAAGGCACAGCTCTCGCTTGACAATCCCCATAGTCCTGGTTGTAATCTGTCTCCTGGTTTTCTCTCTGGTTACCGTTCACACATTACGACTGAAACCGGAGTTTCAGGAGGGGTCCTGCCAGCCTCCAATGGTGAGGCCTCGCCTGAGTACCCACGAGTTAACCTGGAACAGAACCTTCAGGGGCACCAGGCTTGATTATGGCTACTTCGTGGTCGAGTGCAGCAGTGCTGGCGTCACAGTCGCAGGTATCACCTACACCTTTGGCGCGGGCAGCGCCGACATATGGTTACTGCGAATACAACCCGACGAAACGACAACTAACCGTGACCATCCAGTATCGACACTCTACTCCTCATCCTCCTCGCAGTGATAATCATTATCACAGTAATCATCCTGAGAACCGTGTGGCGAAGAAGTAGAACATGAGCCCTCGAAGACACCGCCCAGTTGTAGCATCCTCACAATTTATAGCCTAGAGCCCCTCTATTCACAGTATTACGATTTTAGAGATGAACCCGGGCCATGGTCGGATTTAGCATACGTAATCGCATTCTCGCAGCCTTCCTCATCCTGCTTCTTATCCCAACCGCCTTCCTTGTACTCTTTAACGTCAGTTCGATTGTCCAACTGTCTAACAGCAACGCGTCAGCGGCTGCAAATGCCCTATTAGCTGAGGAACTCGACTATCTCCAGAGCATCGCTAACAACGAATCCTCACGGATAGACGAGTTCTTCTCACAGATTGAAGCCGAGGTCACAATGCTCGACCTCTACGCAGAGGCACTCTTCAAAGACGAAGTGAATGTCACACCCTACAGGTCTTATTGGTGGAATTCCACCGCTGAAGAGGAAAATAGTACTCGTAGCATACCTGGTATACATTATGATCCTGACTACGACTCTTATATTTCCTTTGACTGCAGCTGCTACTATGTGCCGAGGACCAAGATTCCAGCTGGAGATCCCTTCGCTTGGACGGGAGACCCCCCAAACACACCTGAGCTAGCAAACCTCCTCAACGTGTCCTCTAATCTCGATTATATGTTCCAGAACCTCCACGAAGCTAACCCCAACTATATTTGGCTCTACATGGCGTTCTCAGGAGGGCT
>JABXGV010000169.1 GCA_016550485.1 archaeon | reverse complement strand
GTTTTGCCGTTAATCGGATAACGAGTTAGATGAAGCCGTCACATTTTGGAGATAACATTATGTATAGGTGCAAGCACAATTTTGACAAAATCGTTGTAGGTGCATTTGTTGGCATTTAAAGAGTTGCACGTTGATGTACCTGAAACGCCGCCTCTTCAGGTTCGCCCCAATTTATTTGAAGAAATAAAGGAGACCTCGGAGCGGCTAATTCATCTGGTTATGGTAGCCACAAAACCGGATATCATCAAGCAGTTACCTGTGTATCTAGAATTGCGGCGCCAAGGTAAATTCGCATTGCTTGGGCACACCGGACAGCATTATGATTGGAATTTATCCGGGGCTCTGCATGAAGAGTTTCAGGTACGACCAGATTTCATTCTTAACATCCGGGGGTCGCTGTACCAAAAGATAGCGCAGATTATCGAACGATTGGGCTTTGTTGTTAGTAAGTTTAGACAGGAAGCTCCAGACAAGGTGTTGTTACCATATGTGCACGGTGATACAACAACAGCGGCTGCTGGTGGCGTGGCCTGTTACAACAGCTCCGCACCTGTTGTGCATGTAGAGGCAGGCTTGAGGACGCTTACACCTAGCGTAGACCTGTTGGAGAAAATAGTAAAAGATGAGATTTCAGTAGAGGCTTTCTATGAGCAGCTCCGTCAGCGTGAGTTATGGGAGAAGGGTTCAAGCGAGCCATTTCCTGAGCAATTTGACACCCGAACAGCAGCCACGGTGTCTGGAGTACACCTTGCTCCAGTGCAGTTGAATCAACAGAATCTACTCGACGAGGGGTTTCCTGCAGATCGAATTAGTGTTGTGGGCAATACTGTAAGCGACTCGCTACAAATTGCTCTGAGGAAAGCTGAGACGAGTAAGATATACGAAAGGTATCCAATCCTGGAAGAGGGTTCCGTAGTCCGTTTTTGTGTTCATCGTCGTGGAAACATTGTCTCCAAACACCGTTTCAAAGTCCTGTTTGATTCTGTCATTAGGCTTGTAGAAGGTGGTTATACTGTTCTCTGGATTGCATTAGGCGGCACATTTGCTGCGTTGCGTGCTTTCAGTCTAGAGAAGAAGATTCTTCGATTTGCAGAAAAGCATCCCTCCCTGGTATTCTCTGAAGTATGGCCATATTACAATGATGTAATCCGTGTAATGAAGGACTGCGCCGCGATAGCTACAGATAGCGGCAGTATTCAAGAAGAAGCCAATATTCTTCATGTTCCCTGTGCGACGTTACGGTTCAACTCAGACAGGCCTGAAACCCTTATTGCTGGTGCTAATGTTCTCGCACCACCTATAACTCCCGATGTCGTTTTTAGGGTCATTCACGAAGTTGTGGAAAATAAGGGTATGAATCAGCAAATGCGTAATATTCCTAATCTGTATGGTGAGAATGTAAGTGCAAAAATAATTGATTTCACTATGCAAGTGGCTGAAACCCAGAGGGTATTTCGATGGGAGCAGGAACGTCTTGGCTTCAGTGACCGTGACGATTGGGAGCCTGGTGAAACCACCTACCTCTAGCAACGAATGAAAATCCAGATATTGGTGAGTGTGATAGCAAATGATTGCGTTGATTCTTGTGGGCGGATTTGGGACGCGTTTACGTCCATTAACTTGTACAAGACCTAAACAGCTTCTTCCGTTAGGGTCCTCTACTCTCATCGAATATATGATTACGCGGCTGGCAAATCAAGGAGTCAAGGAGATCATACTTGCAGTTGGTTATCGCCCTGATAGATTACAAAATGCTCTAGGTGATGGTAAAGACCTTGGCGTCACTCTCCACTATTCACTGGAGGAAAAACCATTAGGAACAGCGGGACCGATTAAACAAGCAGAAGCTTACCTTCGCGGGAAGGGAGAGTTCCTAGTTCTCAATGGTGATATTGTCTCCGACATGAATTACCAACAATTCCTTGAACAGCATCGTAATAAAGAAGCGACCGCATCGATTGCACTCTACTACGTGGAAAATCCCTCACGATATGGTGTTGTTGATCGCGCGGCAGATGGGCGAATCCGTTCATTTGTAGAAAAGCCACCGGCAGGTTCAGCGCCAAGCAATTTGATTAATGCGGGCTGCTACGTATTGGACGAGTCTGTGCTAGGTTATATTCCTACAGGAAAGAGGGTCTCAATTGAACGCGAAATCTTTCCTCTCTTGTGTGAGAATAGTGATGTGTTTGGATGGGAACATAAGGGGCTTTGGATTGACACTGGAACACCCACTTCCTATTTAGAAGCAAACAACGCGGTTCTAGCCACTGCTCTGAATGAAACAACGGAAACCATGATATCGGCTCTATCAAAAGATACCAGTATTCATCTGACTGCTCCTGTTTTCGTAGGGCAGGGTACTACGATTGGATCCTCTAGTGATATAGGCCCCAATGTCACTATAGGAAGAGATGTTATTGTTGGTAGGAATACACAAATCCGCAACACAATCATCTTTGATGATGCAGTAATAAGTGACGGAGTTGTGCTAGAAGAGGTTGTAATT
>JABXGV010000018.1 GCA_016550485.1 archaeon | reverse complement strand
GAGAGTTTCTCGCTGCGATTGAACACACCACTCAAATTGTGGTTGAATTAAGGAAAACTGACAACGAACTCGTTTTGCAAATAAAACAAGCAGGAGCGCGATACAATCCAGAGACATACAAGCCACACCGATACACAGTTGATGGCGCTAATATTACACTAGTTAAATGAACGCGAAATCGTGTCCTCCAGTATTAAGGTAGGTTATTTTTCATATAGTACACTCCACTTTCTTTCCAAAATGGTGTTGAAGCTTCTTCCGCTATTTTCGTTACTATTTGGGTATTGAAGCGAGATGGTTCTCGACTTCGGTTTCAGCGTTGTCGGCCCGAAGGAAGATTGGAACATTCTCCATGCCGGTGGCAATGTAGCTAGCCAGTAGCCATTCGCCAGGACCGAACTCGAGGGTTTTTTCCAGAATGCCCTGGTCGACTAGGAACGTGCTGCTCACAACGCTCCGGTCATAGGGTCTGGGAAGTGTGCCAACGAAGAAGGTGTGTAGTTGTTGCAGCGCGCTGGTATTAAGGTGGGCGATTCGTTGCGTGGCGATGCAGGCGCCAAGCCCGTATTTGCGGCCTTGCCGGAGAAGGCGTTCCACGTGGTAGCTGCACTCCTTGTCGATGCCGCTTGATTGCTGGGGGATGAACTCTTGAGCCTCGTCAAACAGGAAGAGGATGTAGGGTTTGACTTGAAACCGCTTCTTTCTTGCCTGGAGCAGCCGTCTCGTGAGATTGATGACCACCTGTTTGATGGTGGTTGGGTCTGCAATGCTCAAACACACTAGTCGATCATCGCCTTCTATGAGCTGCTGTATTTGACTTAGGGAATACGCGTCTTTGGCGGCAGGTGTTGTGTCTGGTGGTGGGCTTGGGGGTTGCAAGGCGTCAGGGCGGGTTGTGGCCCAAGCCCAGAGTTGGGACCGGTCGGAGACGCGGAACTGGTCCACCGCATCCTTGGCCACCTTATCCAAGAAGGTGACGAACTCTTTGGAGACTGGTTGGTCTTCGTTAAGCCCGTGCTGGAGAAGATAGTCAGTGATCTCTTTCTGCATCTTGGTTATGGCGTTGATATAGGTTGGGCGGCCACTACTCCCTTCAGCTAGCTCCTCTAGTTCGTAGAGGACGCGGGCATACGAATAGTGGGCCGAAAGGGGTTCCCGCGCAAGATGACCCACAATACCACGGTTGAAGAGTTTAGTAAACCCTTGCTGACCCTGGGGTCTTCTTCGAATTCCCGTGGACGCACAATGGAGGTCGCTAGTTGGTTAGCATCACTGACTTGGTTTTCTAGGATGATATGGGCGGGTATTTTCGGGTCAGCGAAGACATCGAGGAGGAGGAAGGGATACTCGTTGGCGATGTCAAAGATGACGATTTTTATATCCTTTGTATGGTAGAGGAGGCGCCGCATGATATTGGAGGCTAGGTTGGATTTTCCTCCACCGGTGAAGGCGAAGATGCCGAAGTGGTAGCGGACGAGGCGTTCGAAGTCGATGTAGAGGGGGATGTCTTCTCGGGCAGCTTCGAACATCTTAATAATCCCGAGTCGGGGGTCTTGACGTGCCTTCGCGGTGGTTTTTGGTGGAACCCCTTTGAGCCGTTCCATGATGCGTTTATTGTACATTAGGTTGATGAGGTCCCGGTTGAGGATGTAGGCTTCTTCGGCGGGGATTGGGTAACTGAAGCCCCGTTCGAAGCTGGGTTTACTGTCCGGCTCAAGAATCAGATCATAGTTGATGGGGATGCTGCTAATTCGGATCATCATTGTGCTGCTATCTGTTGAATCCCAGTCTGTAACTGCTTGTTCTATGATTTCGAATTGGAGCGGATAGTAGCTCTGGTCGCCGAGCCCTGTAAGACCAAAGTGACTGGGCCATATGGATGAGACCTCGAGAAGGGTGAATCTGAGGCGTTTCTGGTGAAGTGCCCTGTAGTTCCGGATGGCGATGAGCATTCCCTCTTCAAGGAGCCCCATGAGGTCTTTGTGGTATTCGACTTTTACTATACCTGTATGTTTAGCCTGGACTCCTGCACTTTCCCGCCAAGCATCGCGTGTGAATCTTGGTCGAATGTGACTGAGGCGCGCCTTGAACCGTCCTTTGAAGTCCGTGAAATATTTATGGCGCACTGAATCATCCAACGAAGTCAATTTCTCGTCCCCAAATTCTAGTGATTCTAACCTTCTGATGGCTTCCAATATAACATTGCCGAATCTAACATGGTAGTTGCTTATTCCTACGCAAACCATTTAGAGTATAACGTCTATAGAGTGTGGAACGGATGGGTTTGCTGTGCCGCGGTTTGAACAGGAAGTGGTGTCTTCGAAGGCTAAACGGGCAGCTGCGACCTATCCTGCGCGGCTATTAGAGAAGATGTTGGAAGAACAGTCGCTGGAAACTCCAGCTACAAAACATCACCTAATTGTTGGGGATAGCCGCCAAATGCTCGAAGTGCCGGATAATTCCGTGCAACTAGTAGTCACCTCACCACCCTACCCCATGATTGAGTTATGGGATGACCTATTCCAGCAACAGGGATGTCGCTCTTTCTCCGAGATGCATAACTTTCTAGCTGAGGTGTGGCGGGAGTGCTACCGAGTCCTTGTCGATGGAGGAATCGCGTGCATCAACATCGGTGACGCCCTCCGCAAATATGATGGGGGATTGCGCCTCTTCCCCAACCATGTACGCGTCACAGAGCATTGCGAGACCATCGGGTTCATAAGCCTTCCCTTCCTTCTCTGGAAGAAGCCGACAACCAGGCCTAACGCCTTTCTAGGTTCAGGGTTCTTGCCTCCCAATGCATACGTAACCCAGGACTGCGAGTTCATTCTCCTCTTCCGGAAAGGATCGCCACGTAGTTTCCCACCCAAAGACTTCATGCGCTATGCTAGTCATTACACTAAGGCTGAACGAGATGCTTGGTTTACACAGATTTGGCGGGTACCAGGTGCCCGTCAAGAGAATGGAGACTTGGACCGACGCGTTGCTGCATACCCAGAAGAGATTGCTAGGCGCCTCATTCGGATGTTCTCTATTTATGGCGACACTGTACTCGATCCCTTTCTGGGTACAGGGACGACGATGAAAGTAGCCAACGAGTTCCATCGTAACAGTATCGGGTACGAGATTGATGACCGGCTCCTCCCAACTATTAAGGAGCGGTTATCGATTCCAATTGCCCCGAGAGAAAACACTGACCAAGCGGTGACGCTGAAAATTACTCGGCGCGATAAACTCCTCTAGCACGGCCCTAGCAATTTGTTTTAGAGACGTATGACCTGTTTTCACTGGTAAACAGAGGAGGCAGAGGCTATTCGCTACTTTGGCGGCGGAGTGCTTCAATGCGGGAGCGCCGCTCCCTGAATGTTTAGAGATAGAATATGAAACTGCGGAGGTGGGGGTGGGCAGTAATCCAGTTCGAAGTGCCTGTTATCACGTGGCTGAAGGTCTCTTGGTGGAATTTCGCCACCTTGTCAGCGACCATGAGGGGTTTATTGTGACCAAAGGCTTCAGGGATGGATGGGCTGGTTAGGCTCTTGAGAAGGGTGATGGTGAGGTTTTGGAGTGGATTGACAACAGTGTTATTCCGGTAAAGGAGCACCTTAACGGGTTCTGTTGCCCCGCCATACTCCTGCTGGAAAGTGAAGGTGTTGTCCTCAGTAGTCCCGTCGAAGCCTGGGTACGCAAGCCGGTCGATAAGCAGCACATTACTCCGAAGTTTTGGGTCGCTTTCGGCTGCGTCTAGTTGAATGTAGCTTTTCAGGAAGGCTCCTTCAAGGGTGATGCGGTTGCGACGAGCCCCACCCACGTAGTCGGCTCTAGGAGGAGAGTGGCGGTCAGGCACCATTGTCCGGAAGGCGCTGTCATATTCTATACTAGCCCAAGGAATGGGTAGGCTGTCTCTAGCGAAGAAGCTAATGGCCTGGAGGATCATTCGATCCGTGTTCGGGGCCGCCTCTAGGGCTCGCCGCTCCTTTGGCATTTTGAGTAGCTTGGCACGCCAGAGAATAGGCATAAGCTGGCGTTTGAAGTCCCGTGCCGCGGTATCCTTTGTCATCCCAATCAGAAGGATGCCTCGCTTCCAACACTCCTCAATGAGCATGTAGAGACTGAAAAGCGTCAGGAAGGCTATGTCTAGGGTGGTCAGCCATGCGAACCGTCCATCCTTCAATACTTGGAGGCGGTTACGGCTTTCTGTGGGCTCCTTTGGGAGCCCTTCTGTGAAAATCTGATTCCCGACGATATTCACTAGAAGGGTGATGCGGCGCCAAGCTGTTTTATAAGGCGCCCTGAGACTGTAGACCTCTCGGCGCTCATTGACGAATCCCTCGCTTACCGCTTTTTCTAGAAACGTGATCAGCCGCTCACGTCGGTCATCCGTGTTGATTCCTAATTTTGTGCAAATCTCGTCAAAGGCTAGCGCGCGCGGGCTCTTTTCCAAGACATATAGCAGCGCGTGGCGGAGGAAGTCACCCCGCGCAGGGAGTAGCCCCAAAGCTTCATTGATTACCCGGTGGCGGCAATAGGCAAAATCCTCCATCGAAAGCTTTGTCCCTTCAATAGTGTAGCCGAGTAGACTCATGTTTCGGTCCCATCTGTGTCGTCTAGCGGTATCGTACAGGAAGGAGGAGTGGCCTCCGCCGAGGGTGCGGTCTAGTAGGAGTATCCGGGTCTTCTGGACCGGACTGATAGCTAGGCGATAGGCGAGAAAATATTCGGAAAACGTCATTAGCGCCGAAGCGATGCTGGAATTATCAATGATGTATTGATCACTGAGGGGGCGTTCGACAACGATTTCCCCATCCTCCGGGTCGAAGAATTCCTGGTCTATCTCCGGCACCTTGCTTATGTAGACTGGGGCGACAGTAGAGATTGCGGCTGCCCGTTTAGTAAGGCTATCCCCGTATTGCACCGAGGGGAGTTTGTCCTTATGAAAGGTGATTGTGCCATGACACGCATACGAGCCAGCGAAGAAGACGAGGAGATCGAACATCGGCTGCACGTATTGAGTGCCATCGATTGCAGCAAACGGTACGGTAGTGCCACCAAAGAAGGACTGGGCAACAGCATAGGCTTCTCCATCATCGAAGGCGCTGACTATGAGATCCTTGAGGAACGCATCGTAGAGCCCTTTCAACGCACTGAATCGGGACGAATAATCCCGAATCTGGTCCTCCGCACTCATTCGGAGGATTTCACCCGCACGGTGAACACTCTTCGAAATACGAGACGACAGGTCCCATCACCTACCGCCCAGATATTCTCCCTTGATGATACTAAAGCATAACGAACCAAGACAAGGACTAGCAGCTAACCGATTATTCAACAAGAAATACTGGAAGCTGGGCAGCTTCCCTCATGTAAGAAGGTTTAAAGAACTGGAGATACCGATTCTAGGGTATGTCGTTCGGTCAGGTTACCTTT
>JABXGV010000168.1 GCA_016550485.1 archaeon | reverse complement strand
TTGAGGGAGTTTTAGTATCGGGTTGGAAGGTTCAGTGATATTTGGTTCCAATGGTGTAAAAGCGTGGACTATTACGAGTTTTGTGAGACCTGCCCATCTGGAGGCCGTTGTTTCTACTGTGACGTTAACCATGATAGTAGAGTCGGCATCCACAATAGCATGAAAGGTGAATGTGGTCAACACTGTCGTGGAAGGTTGAATCGTGCCAAGGTCGACCTGTAAATCACTGATGGGTTCAACCAGTGACTCGTTTGAGAGAGTGAGCTGGATAACAACGTTGTCGAGAGCATAGGTTCCCAGGTTCGCTATAGTGACATTGATGGCGAAGGTTGTGGTTTCATTCCGATTCACATTAACAACCGTGGGCGAAACGCCAAGGGCTATGCCGATATGACTACAGATGTAGTAATCGTACATGTTTTGCCAGAACTGGTCTGCTCCATATACCAGATCAGGGTCAAGAAGCATTTCAGAGCCACCAGAGACTATGAGCACACCTCCCATTCCGGTTTCACGGACTGCAAGGGGAACCGCGTTGTTGAGATTAATATCACCTGGAGTGTTAGTGTTGCTGCCGTCAGCATCCCAGTAGGTATCAACCATATCACCGGTGGCTAAAATCGATACACCTTCAACGGATGGATTCACGAGAACTTGGGTTGTGTTGGAGATGGGTAGTTCAGTGATTCCGTTAAGGAGCGTATGGTTACTAGGAAATGTATGGAAAATCGGGGAATAAGGATGTCCTGTATTGTTACTATCATCAAGTATACCCACATAAGAACTGGTGAGTTGAGTTCCATTCAGAAACTCGAAACCATATTGGCTAATCCACACATTATTCATTGTGTGATTGAAACGTTGCATATCGTTGTGCCCACCCCACCAGACCATCCCACCAGAGGTGAGAAATTGATCAAGGGCCAGCCGTTCATCGCTGGTTAAGGGTATCTGGATATAGGGGATGATTAGGATATCCACATTGGAAAGGAGGCTAGTGCTGAAGGGTTGATAATTAATGTGCAGCACACAATTCGGGAAACTCCGCCATAAATTCCAGGTCATATTCACACTATACCACCACTCCCAGCTCCAATGCAAGGCGGTGCTGAGGTATCTCTGGTCTTGGTTGTGCCCTCCATCCCACAAAACTCGCAAAGTCTTGTTACCCACCACGCTTAGAGTCCTGATAGTAGTGTCTGAAATATAATTAGTCTTTGTACCCTTCACTTTCAAGTGGTACGATCCCTTTAGAAGGGAAACATCGTGAACAAAGGAGTAATTTCCATCGCCCAAATCAATAGGGGTTCCAGAAAGAGAGGTGTAGGAGGAGGTTCCGTAGGGAGCATATCTAACCGTCAAGGTGACACCAGTAACAGCATTTCCTGCTCGGCTCTTCACCGAAACATTCCAAGCCCATGAGTCTGAAGCAGGTGTGGTCAAATCATCAAACAGGATATCGAGAGTGGTATCCCAAGCTGGGTAGTTTGTAGAGTTAAGAGTTCGGCTAGCCATTATCAAGTGGTCAGGGTACCCAGACGACTCTGAGTTGAATCCCACATTTGGCCCCTCACCATCAAACGGACCCCGTTGATACGATTTAGCATTGGAAACCGAAGGGGGAAGATCATCGAGTCCCAACTGGTCTGCTCGAACGCCAGTATCGGTGAATAGGGAAAGAATAGCATAGCTGGGGTATAGCTTCCTAGTGTCGAGGATTTGAAACCCTCCAGGTGCAATCATGGTAGGTTTTGAAATCCTATAATAGCCATAACGAGCAGTCAACCACCAATCCGTCAGGTTCACAGGAGTTGTACCGATATTATAGAGTTCCACGACACAAGAATTTTCGAGGTTGGGATCAAAAAAGAAGTATTCGTTAATAACTACTCCTTCACCACCCAGGTTAGGTGCTGGGGCATTATTAGCGGTGCCAGGCGTTGGCACCACGGCTAGTGTCCAGTCCCTGGCATAATCATCTGTGTCAATACCATTAGGGGCACGAGCACAACTTAACATATGAGTCCCATTCTCTCCAGTTGGGCACCCACCCTTGCCAATTAGAGGATGGGACCAGCCGTAGTAGACATCATCAATGAGGTTGTTATTGGAGTCCTTGAGATAGATTTCACCATCGCTTTCGTGAAGGTATAGACTAGTGTAATGGATCACATATCCGCCAGCGGGAATGGAACTAACCCCCCAGTCACCATCTAGGGCTTCGCCGCCACCATAGGGGGTGTCGCTAATCGTCCATCCTATCGTATTCACCGCACTCGTCGTTGGGTTGTAAAGCTCAATCCAACTCACCGCACCAGCTGCCAGAAACTCGTTTATTACGATATGGTCGGTTTGAGCTGAAACTGTGTACGAGAAAGAAACGCGGTGAAGATGCACAACACTGGCCGCAATCACAATTATCAGAAAGACTCCAATCGCTTTTCGCAATAATATCCCTCAACACATCAAGATAGAGAGACACAGACTAATAACCTTTCACGTTAATATATCTCCGATACACGGGTTCCTAGTGAACGACGTCAGCGACTCTAATGATGTAGAACAAATGGTGTACACCCGATTCGTGCGGCTAAGTATTGTCGAAGGTCAAAGCGGATGAAAATCACTATCAAGGAATACAAGGCGAGGCGCATTGTCAATAAGCACAAATACTTGGATTCTTGGTTCTGGACACGCTACTCCGCCCATCCTTACATCGGTTGTGTGCACGGATGCGAGTATTGCTACACCCGGGAGGAAAAATATGCACCCTACGATGACCCAGCTGACTTTGTCCGCACCATTAAGGTCAAAACGAACGCCCCCACCCTTCTCCAAAAGGAGCTCCCCCGTTTCCCAAGGGATCTCATTAGTATAGGTGATTGGCAGCCCATTGAAAAGCGGTATAGGCTTTCCCGGCGAATGCTCCAGGTCTGCCATGACTTGAAATTCCCAGTCTTCATTTTGGAAAAGTCCGATCTGGTCGTTCAGGATCTCAATCTCCTTCGGCAAATGGCCTCCAAGGATATCACTGTACTCACAGGGTTCTCTATCATAACCACCAAGGATGATAAAACCCGTCGGCTCTTTGAACCAGGTGCACCAAGTGTCAAGAACCGATTCAATGCGATGCGGAAATTCGCGAGGGCAGGGCTTTACACTGGTACTGCCTTGATACCAGTGCTGCCCTATATCTACGATGATGACGAGAACTTGGAGGAGGTTATTGAAAGAACGAAGAGAAGTGGTGGACAGTATGTCCTAGTGGGGTCCCTGACCCTTGGTCGGCGTCAGCGAGAATGGTTCTATGACGCACTGAGACGTTACGACCCATCCCTGCTCCAACACTACGAGCAGCTCTACGACCATAACACTGCTTACGCACCTCATCCCAATTATGTCGCGGACCTAGGTCGTCGAGTCGAGAAGCTATGTGCGAAATACGGCTTGCGAGACAGAATTCCTCGACCTATCCCATCGAATCATCTCCTCGCCTTCAATATGCGGGTGGCAGAGATTCTCTATGACCGAGCATATCGTTTGACCTTGAAGGGAGTGACAGGTTTCCGTGAATTTGCCCTCAGAAAGGCAGGGCGAATTGTTGATAGTCAATCCCAAGACTTGTCAGACGTTCTAGAAAAGGAGGGGCGCGCAGGACTTCGGGCGATTCACGGGATTGGTCCCAAGCTGTCAGCTGAGATTGAATCCGCTATCTTGGAAGCCAAGGCAGAAGTTCATGATCGGAGTGATCGAGCAAAGGTTTTTAGCTATTCTGCGCTTCTCTCGTTTTAGCTTGGTAATAAATGGTGGGCCGAGGTTGTCAAAACTTATCGGAAGAAGTCGCTGGCTGCAACGGTTCAATCAAGGAATCATCGCATTCTCTTTACCTTTCGCCATTCTGCTCTCAGTGGTTCCCCTCGTTTTAGGGCAGTTGGCCCAACCCTTCACTATAACCTATCTACTAGGTGTTCGAATATTAAGTAACATCACGGTCATCTGTCTCTGCTTTTGCCTTCTAGGACTTCATAACAAGATTACTCGACGGTTAATGATCGTCCTAATCCTAGTGGGGATAATAGGTGTTATAGGTGGTGTGTGGTTCCTCATAGAAGTCCAATTTCTAGGACTCCCTGCAAGCTTTCCCAGCACCTCAACGGGTTTCGAAATGCTTGCACAAATCTTCCTAATTCTTGGTTTAGCAGTGATTTCAGCGGAACAACGGGGTAAACGGAGTCTACTCCAGGTCTTCGGATATGTTGTACTCATCGCATTATTACTGGGATCCATTCTGCACGTTTACAATGCGAATCTACTTGGTGGACCCCCCGTTCCCATCGCTCTTACTGCTGGTAGTAGAATGGTATTGAGCTGGCTTGCCATGCTATTCGCCTGGAGTTTCCTTTTCGCAAGGAACACCCCAACTGCACTTATCGATAAACTCTGTCGGGCCACCCTACTCATAACCATCTTGATCCAGTTCATTGGCCTTACTGTGTTTGCCTTCCAGTATGGATTCCTGCACTCCACAGTGCCAGCATTCTATTTCGCTGGGTCGGTTTCAGACAGTATTCTTGCCTTCGCGGATTTGATGTTCATTATTACGGTACTCGCGATTTTTGCCCAGACAATCGAAATCATGCCAGAAAGCCGCCCCGCCTCAGTCAGATACGTTGCAGTTACAACGATTTTGATACTTTCAGTTCTAATGGGTATTCTCTTGATGTTGGCTATTGCGACGGTTTCTCTCGTTCAGACTGTTCTCACAATTTTTCTCCCCTTAGAGACTGTGACTATTGCTGTGCAGATGATTGGCATCGGGTTTCTCTCCATTGTTGGAATCCTCTTAGTTATCGCAGGCATAGTGTCTTTCTTCCTCATTGGTCTATTGTTCCGTCCGCTAGAAGAACTCGAAGAGCAAATACGTGATGTTAGCGAACCCGGTATTACAGCCTATGAAGAGCCGCGTCACCTCCTCTTCATTGAACTCCAATCCCTCTCAGACAACTTTCGCCTCCTTGTCGAGCGAATGAAGCGTATCCGTTTCGAACTCCGAAAAGCGCGTTCAGAAAAGCCACGAAGGAGAAGCCCCTCTACGACAATAGCTGAGAAGGACCAATACTCAGAACTCCTAGCTTATCGGGTAACGGATTCGAGCAGGGAAATCCTCGGAAGCGCAGAAGCCCTCCGTGAATCGTTCAAGGATGACCCACGAACCAGTACGTATATTCAGGAGATTATCGAGAAAGCTACACAAATCCAAAAGACAATCAGTTCTGTTCAAATGCTTCGCCAAATCAAGGCTGAGCAGGTTCCTGAACTTTCCCGTATAGACATGTGTAAGGCTCTGAAAAATGTCATCGACAAGATAACGGTTCAATACAGCCAAAGAGAATTGAGTTTTCCACTAAAGCTTCCAAGATTTGGATGCAAGGTACTGGCTAATCTCCTTTTACAGGACCTTCTCACAAACCTTCTCCAATACTTGATTGAAAGAAACCCCCACAACAAGGTGGTTATTGAAGTAGAGGCAAACGAAATTACTTGGGCAGCAGTACAATATTGGCAAGTAACCTTCACCGATAAAGGAAACGTTATTCCCGACGAGGAAAAGGATGTACTTTTCCGCCGAGACCTTCTCCCTGCACGAGAGCTCCCATTATCTCTTCTTCTCGCAGAGGTGATTGCCGATTCCCTCAAGGGGAAAATTGAGGTTAGCAATCGAATACCGGGAGATCGACGCTACGGTACTGTGTTCATACTACGGATTCCGTCAGCAACACAAAACTAGACTGAGAAATATTGCCTATCACCATCGCTTCCGATGAGAAGCACCTTTCCTTGAATTGGTCGACCGTAATGGCGGCAGGAGAACAAACTAATGACAAGCCCATCAAAGAACTCTCGGTAACCTTGTTCAAACACTTCGTGTGCACGAACAAGCAGGGTCAGGTCGTTTTCCTCAAAGAATCGTTCAGTTACATCGCGACCAAATACTCGGCTTCCACCCCCACGAAAATTCGGTCTAAATCCCTGAATATTCTCTTTCGGATCATTCCACAGTAATTGAAAGGTAATCGGATGTTCAAGTTCTACCTCTCGAGGTAACTCCTCAATTTCCTCTAGCCTTTCCAGGCCTTCAGCAATACCACCATGAACGGCAAATACACCACGATGAGAACTTACTGCTGCGAGGGGAAGCTCCTGGAAGCTTGCCGCATACGCTTCAGTGAAGTCGCCTAGCTTATCCGTAACCTCAGAATAGAAACCATAGCGCTGGTTCACGGATTTTACCTCGTGGTTCCCTCGAAGGAGGATGATTCGTTCAGGGGCTTGGCACTTCAACTCGAAGAGCAGATTAATATTCTCAATCTGGTGTGGCCCGCGGTCTACATAGTCACCTAGAAACACAAGCGTCGTTGGTGAGTCCCAGTACTGCGCCAGAAGGGATTTTGTAGCCTCCCAATCCCCATGGGTGTCTCCAACAAAAACAAGAGGACCCTCTGGTAAATGGATTAACCTGGGTTCATGGCTAAGAACCTTGGTCACCCGAACAAGCAAATCCTCCGTCCATTCAGGACTCGAAACCTCTGCCTGATGCATGGCCCAGAAGAAATCATTCACAGGAGTCATATCAACAATATCCCAAGGCTAGTGTGAATCGGGAACGATTTTCGTTCCTGCCTTACTAATTAGAGCATCAGTCAACTTCTCAGGAGACGTGATGATTGCCTGTTTACCCCCCTTCTCAAGGAAGGTGATAGCAGATTCAATTTTTGGCTTCATGGACCCAGCACCGAAATGACCCTCTTTGAGATAGCGACGGGCAGTTGACACGTTCATCACATCAATGGCTTTCTGGTCAGGTTTCCCATAATTGATGTAGACCTTGTCGACCTTTGTAGAGATTAGTAAAAGCCGTGCCCCAAGAGCATTCCCAAGTAGGGCTGAGACACGATCCTTGTCAATTACTGCAGCCACTCCTTCGAGGCAGCCATCTTTATCTTCAACTACAGGAATTCCGCCACCACCCGCCGTTATCACTACGAATCCGTCCTTTAGGAGCCGGGTTATCACAGGTTCCTCGACAATCCTTACTGGCTTTGGCGAAGGAACTACACGGCGCCAGCAACCCTTTTCAACTTCCCGGACTTGCCAGCCCTCAGCCACTCTTCGCTTGGCTGTTTTCTCATCCATGTACGATCCAATAGGTTTGGTTGGGTCAGTGAATGCGGGATCATTTTTGTCTACGACGACTTGGGTGACAACGGTTACAACATGTTGAGGGAAACCGCGTTGTTGGAACTCGCCGTGAAGGATTTGCTGCAGCATATAACCGATTTGGCCCTGAGTTTCAGCGCCGCAGATATGGAGCGGCGACTCGGGAACTTCTTCTGCAGCAAGTTCCGATCGTCGGAGGCAGAAACCAACCTGGGGGCCATTCCCATGGGTGATGGCTACATTCCAGCCTAGCTGGACCAGGTAGGCAATATGGAGACAGGTTTCCTGAGCGGCAGCGTATTGATCCTGAATGGTTTGGTGGTCGTTATCCTTAATGAGCGAGTTGCCACCAATGGCGACCACAGCAATTCGAGATTTCATACAACATGACTTCCTGCATCGCAGAAGAGAGCATTAATGCCTTCAATTGCCCTTTTAAAGATGCTTTCTTTCGACTCTTCGCGTTTATATAGGGGTGTTTTACTCAGTAGAGTCTACGATGGCGCAGTCAAACCGGTGGAGACGGTGTCTCTGTTTCATCAATGGCGTAACTCTCCTACTCCTGGGTATGCTCCTGGAATTCATTGCAGGTCTCCTATTCCCGGGGGAACTACTGAATCTTACATACCTCAATGGGCTCTTCCTTCCCCTCTTCATCCTTCTATTTGCTGGTGCTATGTATCTACTTCGCTTCAGCATCCTTGGCTGGTGGCGGTCCCGCTCTGACAGCATAATTTACGCTATCGCCGCACTTCTGTTTGCCTGGTTCACCGTTGAGACACTCTTAAACCTCCAAGCAGGTCATCCTTGGGGCGAACTAGCTAGTATCAACCCCGTGCTCATGATACTGCTATGGGCCTTTGTCTTTCCCGCCATCAATCCCATCACCACTGGGTTACTCACCTTAGTTCTCATAGCCACCAGTCTTCTGAATCTGTACAAGCAATCAGGAAGTAGTGCACCCTTCTCCGTGATTCAGAATCCGTCAGATAAAACAAAACCGGCACCCTTGTGGATGGTGTTAGGTCAACTCACCAGGTTCAATGTATGGCTCGGATCAGTATTCCTTGTCACACTGTCCTTCCTTATCCTTGGGGGACCACCACTAAGCCCGCCACCCTCCCATCCATTACATGATGTCTCTACATGGCTCCGCTTCGCAGCTGCCCTCGCATCGATTTGTCTTCTCAATTCCTTCATTTTTATTCAGAACCAGATTGGGGATCTGGATACTGATAGGGTACACTCAGAGAAGTCTAAACTGCCGCTCGCCGCGGGGCGCATCAGTAAATCCATGGGGGTTCTACTAGCTCTTACCATGCTCCTAATTGCCATTGTGCTCGCTTTACTGGTGTCTCTTCTCTTCTTCGCAGTGTTGCTCTTCATTGTGCTGCTAGGCTGTCTTTACTCGGGGCCACCTCTTCGGCTTAAGGCTAAGCCCTTCATCGACCTCTTCATGATAGGTTTAGCCTTTGGTACGATGGCCGTAGTTGCAGCCTTTGTTATCCTTGCAGCTCAACCAGAACTCCCTCTACTCCTCCTCGTAGGACCTGGGTTTTTCTATGCAGGTACTCACGGTGTTCACACGGCCTCAGACTACGCAGCGGATCGTCAGGCTGGGCTCCGCACAACAGCGGTCTTGCTGGGTCCAAGGCGAGCCATACGCTTTGGGTTATTCCTAACAGCTCTGGGTCTCACCCTTCTCTACATCACCGTTGGCTACTATACCCATCTATTCTGGTGGGGTCTCCTTAAGTTCAAGACAGTCCTCTTATTCACCTTTTCTGGCATGATTTTCTTCGCCCTTGTGGGAGCCTACCGGGGCAAAAGAAGGCGGCACGACCAAGATTCAGAGCAGAGCTCTATCGACTGGCTACGCCGTCAGGGTCGTAACGCCACCTATCTGCTCTTCCTCATCCTCCTCCTTTACTGCCTTCTCTATGTCTTTCTCTTCTACCCAACCTATCTCCCACCAGAATAACAAGGTGAAAATTGGTTCCAACCTATCGTGGATACTCTTTTATTATGTATCTGCGCTAATACGTAGTTATTCTGGACAATGGGGTAGAAAGACAGTGTCCTCTCACGTGAGTTTCGGTATTGATGAAATAGACCAGCTTCTAGGTGGCTCGCTTCTACGGGGAAAAAGCTACTTGCTAGAAGCAGATAATGGTACTCAGCCCCAAAGCCTCCTTTATCCCTTCATCAAGCACGCTCTAACTGAGGGTGAACTTGTTATTTTTGCGACGAACGAAGCCCCAGCTGAGGATGTGCTGGCAAAACTTAAGGAATTTTCCATTGATGTGGACAAAGTAATCAAAGCAGAGCAGCTGCTCATCTTAGACCTTTGGTCAGAGGAGGAAGATAATGAGCCAGGAATCATCAGAGCTGGAAATCCTGATGACCCGCATAAGGTCTTATACACCTACAATCAAGCTTACAAGATAGCATTAGAAGACAGGGCAGACAGACCAAGACGGGTAGTAATCGAGAGCTTATCAGGTGCTGTGAGTACGTTTGGGTTTGAACGGGCTCTCCGGCTAACAATGCGTGCAGTTCGTATGATGAAAAGAGGACAAGCTGTAGGTCTGTCTGTCTTGATTCCAAAGATGCACTCCGCCACCGTTTCAGAAAGTTTTAGACGTCTATATGATGGGTGCATCCAGCTCACTCTTCAGGAACACCATACCCGGCTCCAGAAATTCATTCGCATTCTCAAATCTCCATTACCCATCTTTGAAACTCGCCGTATCCCATACGAGGTAGCTAGTTCCGGGCTGGCAATAAGTATAGATGGAATAGAAAAAGCTGAGGAAATGAAATCTGGCCTCCACCAAGTAGCAGAAGGAGTACTTCAGCTCTTTGGGGAACGTTGCATGATTCTGCCCACAGAAGCTCTTGCTCATCTCGTGCGCCAGCTTCTCACAGAGAAAGATATTGCTAAAGTGGGTCCAGATATTTACGCCTCGACCTACAAATCCGTCCGGCGAGCTCCAACATTCCTTCTGAAAAGAATCAAGGCTGCAGATCCAGATAATCCCCTCAAAGGCTTCACCAGGATCATCAAGTTATTAGGATTCGGTGACTTAGAAATTTCGAAGGATCCAACCAGCGAGGAATACACCATTATTCTCCGGAAATCACCTATCGCCGAAGTCATGAAGGGCTTCGGTGCCCCTGTAGATTTCATACATGCAGGAATAATTGCTGCAATGTTGGAAGAGCTAGAAGGTAAACCCATGCGATGCCAAGAAACAATGTGCCTTGCAAAGGGCGATAACTACTGTGAGTTTCAAGCAGGACCCGGTGACTAAATCCCTTTCACGCCCCGCTGGTTCTCCGAAACTTCCAATCTCCTCTCTTAATTCGGTCTTCTTCTGCCATCGACAAGTCCAGAGGAAATCTCACTGAAAGAACAGAAGCTCAATCTTTGATGTTAAAATTTTTAACAAATTACCTTCTATATAATCCTGTCTTAGACAGGATGGGCTTCAACTCGTGCCAACTGAAGGAAGCTTCGGAATCACAGTGGTAGACCAGCTATTGGGTGGTTCACTTCTACGTGGGAAGAGCTACCTGTTAGAAGCCGATAACGGCACACAACCCCACAGCCTAGTGTTTGCCTTCGTCAACCACGCGCTCAGTCAAGGTGAACTGGTAGTGTACGCCTCAAACGAAGAACCCGCTGAAGACGTAATGACTAAGCTAGGCGATTCAGGAATAGATGTGGCCCAGGCTATCAAGAAGGAGCAGCTGCTCTTCCTCGACCTATGGACGGAGAAGGAGGAGCCCATACCTGGCGTGCTTCGTGTCGGAAATCCTGGCGATCCCCACAAAGTAATGTTTGTCTACAACCAAGCTTATGATTTCATTTCAAAACGGAAAACCCGCACACCAAGTCGTGTGATAATCGAAAGCTTCTCAGGAACTGTGACAAACTTTGGCTTCGAACGAGCCCATCGGCTAGCCTCACGTACTGTACGGATGATGAAGCTAGTAGGAGCTATAGGGTTATCTGTCCTTGTACCTAAAATGCACCCAGCCACTGTGTCAGAGAGCTTCAAGCACCTCCACGATGGGGTCATCCAGCTAACACTAGTAGAAGTACATGACAAACTCCAGAAATATATTCGGATACTCAAGTCACCGCTTCCCCTTTACACGACCCGACGAATACCCTATGATATTACGCCCGAAGGACTCACCTTTCCCTCCACCAAGGGTATCGGCTCTTTACTAGATGATTTCTAACTCATGCTCATGGAGAATCTTGATAATCCTTGAAGGATAATGTGTTGCCACATATGACAGGACTTACTGCTTTTGACCTAGACGGAACATTAGTCCACCTTGACAGCTCTTGGCGTTGGGTCCATAACTACCTAGGTACATTAGAAGCTGCCAAAACAAACGCGGACTTGTACTTCACAGGAAAGATAGATTATGTTCGCTGGGCTGAGCTAGATGTGGCGTTGTGGAGTGGCACCCTTCTATCACACCTTCAAGAAGCCGTGACCCAAAACATATACTTCATCCCTGGTGCTCAAGAGCTTGTAGAGACACTGAGAAAGTGGAAAGTAAAAACAGCAATCGTTAGTTCTGGGTTGACATTATTCGCAGACTTTGCCAGAGAGGCACTGAAAATCGATGTGAGCTATGCCAATCAACTACTCACAGACGAGGAGGGTCGAATCTGTGGCGTTGATACCACAGTAGGCTTCACAAACAAAGACAAGATCCTCAATCAGGTGGCTGAGGAGATGAACATACCTCTCGAACAATGTGTAGCTATAGGTGATGCAAGAAATGACATCCCAATGTTCAAGATTGCTGGAGCCTCGATTGCCTTCAATCCGAGCCACGATGAAGTTGCGTCCAACGCCACAACGGTCATACGAAGCCAAAATCTACTCGATGTACTCCCTTTCCTCAGAACCTTCTTCCAAATTGAAGATTAACTTATAAGACTCAAACACGCATCTGGTTACACTCTTCATTGGAGTTGGTTAATAATGGCAGATTATGAAAAAGAAATGGCTAAACTACTAAAAACCATCACAAAACAACTCGACAGCATGCTCAAATACGTTGGCAACATCTCCACCGAAATCGAAAGAATCAGAAAGAAAGTAACCTAGTCAGTTCCCACTTCCTTTCACACATCCTTTAACTATCTGCTGATTCGGAGCCAAATTCCAAAGAGTTTT
>JABXGV010000167.1 GCA_016550485.1 archaeon | reverse complement strand
GAAACCCGGGTGGAAATCAACCCCTGGGCCTTGAATGGGCATCCCTTCGTGTTATCTGAGGAAGAGGACGAGAGGATTGCCATCATGCTCCTCCAGGAGGCGCAAGCCTATGTTCGGAGTCAAGGCTACACTCGACTTGAATTGAACTTCAAGCAGACAGCAGGGGATCCAATCCCCTTTTACGAGAGATACCCAGAATGGTACACGTCACTGGGCTTCCAAGTAGTAACGGAAACAGCGATCATGCGGCGTCCCCTCAAGACCCTTGGCTTTGAGATCCCCCAGCTGCCACTAGGGTTCAGGCTTCACCCGCTCCTCGACTTCGAGGATGAGACCATTTACAGGATTTACTATGAGGTGTACAGCGCCAGCCTGAATCGATTCTTCCTGGACCAGTCCGATGAGGAGCGCCGGGCCTTCTTTGACGAGGACTTCAGCCGGGACGACCCGGTCAACGAGGACACCTCCCTGATGCTACTCAAAGACGACGAACTCGTCGGGTTTTCCCTGATGCGACCCACTCACGGTCCGGAGAACGTACACCTCTGGAAGTTCGGGATTCACAAAGCCTACCGGCGAAGAGGACTAGGAAAGGGGCTGCTTCGCCTAATCATGGCGAGGTCCTCTGAGCAGGGACTAAAGACGATGAGTCTGGGGGTGGAACCGAATAACACCCCCGCCTACACGCTCTATCTCAGTCACGGCTTCAAGGAAGAGGTCCGACAAACCGAATACGTCTGGAAGCCAGGATAGCCAGCAAGGCATAACCTGCAATGGGCAGATGAGGGGAAAACTCTTCTTAATAAACTCATGTTACTATCTAAGAATATAGGATGGTGCACTTAAACGATGGTCGAAATTAGCATCCTTCCCTGGGATCAAGTGGACATCCACGAGTTAGCAGAGGTGGGGCGCTCAGCATTCTATGCATCACGGGGTCGGCAGGTGATGGGAATCACCGTTGAAGGTTTCGAGCGATGGTTAACCAGTCTAAAATATGATGAACCCCCTCAATGCATCCAAGTTAGATCCTCCGGGCGGCTCGCAGGCTGGTTGATGCTCTTCATCCACGATTCCACTCGCATCGAAATCAACCCACAACTCCTAGGTGGACACCCACTCGTGCCTCCCCAAGGGGAGGCTGGTGAAGTCCTAGTCAGTCTCCTCAGAAAGGCAAAGGAGTACGTGAGTGAAACTGGTTATACACGGCTGGAGATGCGCTATGGTAGATCCGGTGAGCACGAAAGGTACCATGAATTCTTCCGGAGCCACTACGAAGCCGAGGGATTCACCTACATCACCGAAACCGCTCACATGGAACTCAGAGTCAAAGGCTTAGAAGTAGAAGTCACTCCCCTACCATCAGAATACGAGTTCAAGCCGCTCTTCGACTTCGACGCTGATACTCTCTTCAAACTATATTCCGACGTGTTCTACACCAGTCAAGTCAGCCGCTTCTTCACCCAAAGCCAAGAGGAGCGACTAGCCTACTTCAAAGGAGAATTCAACCGCAAGCTGAAATACAACAAGGACACCACCCTGGCCCTCCAGAAGGGCGAACAGCTCATCGGCTTCTCCCTGGTTCGGCCCACCCTGGGCGGGAGGAACTGTCACCTGTCACTGCTTGGGGTCCACCCGGATTTCCGGAGACAGGGGCTCGGTAAGGGGCTGCTCCAGTTAATCTTAAGCCGGTCCTCAGAACAGCGCATCCGGGACATGAGCCTCAGCTGCGAACCCAATAACACACCCGCCTTTAATCTCTTCACTAGCCACGGATTCAAAGAAGAACACCGGGAAAAGGAATACTTCTGGAGCCCAAGGAGTGGCTCAAGCTAGTTCCTTACACCTCTACTAGTGACCAGCCCGACGCTTGCATTCTTTCGCCTTTGCGGGGTTTCCCAGCCGGTCATACAGCGCGGCTAGCGCCCCCCAAGCAGCAGTATTCTGCGGATCGAGTTGGACTGCCTGCTGGAGTGCCTCCTCCGCCTCAGGCAAGGTCCCAAGATTCAGCAGCGCAACGCCGAGATTGCAATAGGCCCCAGACGTTGGTTTCAGCTGCACTGCCTTGCTGGCGGCATCTCGTACTCCCTCAAAGTCTCTTAACCCCAGCAGCGCCGTGCTAAGGTCCCGCCAGGCACGAGTGCTCTGTGGGTCCAGACGTGTTGCCTCCTGGGCAGCATCTCTTGCCGCCTTGAAATCCTTCAGTGCCAGAAGCGTAACAGCCAAATTACACCAATTGGAAACCTCTCCCGGCGCAAGGCGCACTGCCTCTTTGAAAGCCTGGTAGGCTTCCTCGTATTTCCTCAGTGCCAGGCAGGCCCCACCTAGTTTACGCCAAACAATACCATCTGTCGCGTCAAGGCGCGCTGCCTCCTTTAAAGCCTGGTAGGCTTCCTCGTATTCCCTCAAAGCTAGACAAGCCCCACCCAGGTCTTTCCAGGTACTCACATCACTTGGATTCAGACGGACTGCCTCACGCGACGAGTCTCGAAGCTTCTGAAGCCCTTCCTTACTATCTCTTCTTGCAGTTTTACTCATAGTAACTCACACCACCTTTGCCTGCAATCTTATCAATGTGCCCTTTTCATCACTAATAGGTGCTCGGTTTTCATCCTGCTGTCTTTCAGTCCCGTTGCAGGGTTTACCCTTGATCGGAACATGACCCTTGAGACAATCCGGTCGATATAGGTGATTTCATGTCTCCACCCAAAGGAGGAAAGGTGTTCCAAAATAATGTCGTCTATGGGTACCGATAGATTACGTACCTTTGCCGGACCAACGAATATGCACAGGTACTTAGTCACCTTTTCACTCAAAGATGAGAATATCTTTAGAACAGAATGGAAGTAACTATCGTAAAGCTTCCGGAGATGCTCCT
>JABXGV010000166.1 GCA_016550485.1 archaeon | reverse complement strand
GTCCTGAGCAGGCGCTTTGGAATCGACCCCTCATCAGAACTCTTACCCCGCTTGGTCTCCCGGTGCTTCTGTTTAAATCGGAAATTCTCCACCGTAGACGAAAGCACGCTATTATTCGGAATGAGAGCGATGGACCCATCGGACTGACGTATCTTTGTGTAGTTCATACTAATCTCTAATACAATCCCCTCGCTATCCCCAATGCGCACATAGTCACGAACGTTAAATGGATTTGTGAGCATTACGTATACTCCTGCCACGATGTTTCTGACAGCTTGACCAACGGCGAGTCCAATTGCTGTACCTAGGAGGAGTGATGAACTTCCGATTACGGTTGTAGCCAGTTCTCCTAGTGGGGGCACGATTATGAATAGTGTTATGAAGGCTAGATAGACTGCTAAGAGCCGGAGTGCGAGTACAATGCCGTTTACTGCGTCTGGCGGTATCCCTATTCGTATGGCTCGCCTTCTGAACAACCGTGTAATGATGCTGGTTACTATCATTATGGTGAACCAGATGGCAATCACTTCGAGGATGGGAATAGCCCAGATACCCCATTGACTCCACCAAAGCATCAACTGAAACAATATCTGCGAGAAAGGATCTAGTAGCTGCATTATGATTACCTAAATCCCATATGGAATAGTGACTGTTTTAAAAGATTAGGAAGAACAGCTGCTAGAGTTTTGGAATTTCTAAATTAAGTACTGCCTTCTCTAGAAGTGTAATGAGGTTAGCTAAATCGTCTAAGTGGCATATCTCTACCATCGAATGAAGATACCGCACTGCTACTGATATTGCCATCATATGGGTGCCTGCCCCACTCAGCTGGATAGCTCCCCCGTCAGTGCCCCCGCCCGTGGCACCTGCTTGGAGGGGGATCTTGTACTTAGCTGCTAAGGTTTCAAATTGGCGTCGTAGTTCGGCTGAGGCGATGGCGCGGTTATCGACAAGGCGCAGGACGGGGCCATCACCGAGCCGGACCGGTGCTAGGTGAAATGGCACATCCGGCGCGTCACCTGTAGCGTAGGAGTCAACAGCGAGTACAATGTCAGGCGTCAACCGGTTCCCAATCACTGTTGCCCCATGCAGCCCTATCTCTTCTCGAACACTCCACACCAGTGAGACCCTGCGATTAAGTTTCTGATGTTGAAGCCGCTCTAGGAGCTTAACAAGTACCGCACATCCAAATCGGTCATCAATCGACCGGCAGCAAAGGTATTTCTTTTGTATTAGGAAAGCCTCTTTGTGGAGCGTTATAGGGTCCATCAACCTAACTCCCAAAGCTTCTGTTTCGGGGCGGCTGCGGGTGCAGAGGTCGATTTGCATCTCATTCCACGGGATAACTTGGTTCATCTGTGCGCGATCTAGCATCAGATGGGGAGGCACCATACCTATGACTCCTAGTACAGGTCCTTCACGAGTGTGGACGATGACTTGACGGCTGGGAAGAATTCTATCATCGATACCGCCCACCTTCCTGAAGCGGAGACACCCGCTATCCTCAATGTGGGTGACGAGTAGACCCAATTCGTCCATGTGTGCGATAAGCAAGATATGGGGTGCCCCCTCACCCATTGTGACAAACAGGTTGCCCAGCGCGTCCGTCTCAAGTTCTGCTAGGTCGCCTACAACCTCTCGGATTGCGTCGCGTATAGGTTCCTCAAACCCAGAAACACCGGATGTTGCTAACAACCGCTTCATCAGCTTAAGCAATTGATTCACCTAGAAATATTCTGTTCCTTCATTCTGAGGACTCGATATATTAAAGAATGGTTTGTCAGTGATTCACCTTCACAAGCTACACCTTGAACGAACATGTGAGGCGATTTGGTGTGACGGATGAGCTTAACCGACGGTCCGAGAAGGTTTGGCTTCCACCTGGAAGCCTTGTTCACGTTGGTCAGAAACGCAGCCAAACAACGAAAGTAAAGGTTATAGCATATTCGGAGACAGAGGTAAAGGAAGAAGCGATAGACAGCATCGAGGAAATCCATTCCTACCGAGAGGCTGCGGAAACGACCTGGGTGATGGTAGAGGGACTTGGTGAAATCGAACCCATAAGGAAACTTGGCATAGAGTTTGGATTGGATCACTTAGTCTTAGAGGATATCCTAGCTACTGATCAACGACCCAAAACTGAGACCTATGGCGATTACACCTATATTGTACTCAAAATAGTCCACTATGACGCTCAAGCCAAGTCAATCGATTTAGAGCAAGTTAGTCTCATTCTTGGTCCAGATTATTTAATTTCAATTCTGGAAAAGAAAGACGATGTCTTTGATCCAATACTGGCTTGGATAGGTGACGATAAGGGTAGTATACGAAAAATGGGAACGAGCTATCTTGGTTATGCATTGATAGATGCCATCATTGATCACTACTTTGCTGCTCTAGAACAACTCGGTGAAGAAATCGAGCGCTTGGAGGAGGAGTTGGTGACTAATCCAACAAACGCTACTCTTCAGTTAATCCATAAGCTGAAGCGTACAATGATTCGGTTACGGAAATCAATCTGGCCTCTCAGAGAAGTCGTTAGTCGCTTAGAGCGGAGAGAACCTCTTGAGCCTGCGACAGAAGCTAATCATAGATATCTTAGGGACATATATGACCATACTATTCGAGTAATGGACACGGTAGAAACCTCCCGCGATTTACTGTCAGGTATGCTAGACATGTATTTGTCGAGTGTCAGCAACCGGATGAACGACATCATGAAAATCCTAACGGTAATCTCAACGATATTCATCCCACTCTCCGTCCTTTCAGGGATTTACGGGATGAATTTCCGTTTCATGCCTGAACTTGAATACCCATTGGGGTATCCCACTCTTATGCTGAGCATGGTAATCATCGGAGTAATTATGCTGATTTTCTTCCGTAGGAAGAAATGGGTATGATTTTGGACCGGGAACAGGAGTCAAGCTTTTATCGGATAAGAGCGCTAATACGGGAGCATGCTAGAGCTCATTCCATATTTGTGGAACTACCGTCGTTGGCGAAGACGAAGAGCAGCGATGCGGTGGGGAACCTTCTGGTTATGCATCTGCCCTCTCTTAATTATCGTACTCGTAATACTCGCAATACTAATCTTCGTCTTACGAATCTTTGGTTAGTCTTTCACATCCAACAAACTTGCCCCAACATCATTGAACAATCTAGAGTAGTCTGCGATACTTCCGAAG
>JABXGV010000165.1 GCA_016550485.1 archaeon | reverse complement strand
GCTTCGGATTCCCAGCAGCCCTCGGAGCCAAAGTTGCCTGTCCCGGATCTGCGGTTGTAGACTTAGCGGGCGACGGAAGCTTCAGAATGACGGACCAAGAACTCGCCTGCTCGGGTATGGAGGAAATCCCGGTGACGGTAATCGTTCTGAACAACTCAATGCTAGGAATGGTTGCCCAATGGCAGAGACTCTTTTACAACAGGAGATATTCCGCTGTGGAACTAAAAAGTGTCCCCGACTTCGTTAGGCTGGCCGAGGCCTATGGCGCCCAAGGAGTTCGCGTTGGGTCGCTGAAAGAGTTTTCTGAAGCGATGAAAAAATCCTTGAAAAGTGAGGTCACCACCGTCATCGATGTTCCAATCTCCCCGGAGGAAGATGTGTTTCCGATGGTTCCAGCTGGCAAAGGTCTCAACGGCACGATCGAGGGATGATCTATCTAATGAAAGAAAAAAATCATATAATATCAACCATTGTGGAACACAAACCGGGTGTACTCTACACCGTTGCAAACCTATTTCGGCGCAGAGGATTCAACATAGAAAGCATTTCTGTGGGCCCCACAGAGCAAAGCGATCTAGCCAGAATGACTATCACCGTCAATGGAGACGAAAGAACCGTCGAGCAGGTGGTTAAGCAGCTGAACAAGTTGATCGACGTCATCAAAGTAAGCAGACTAGCCCCATCTAGCATTGTGACAAGAGAATTGGCGCTCATCAAAGTACGTGCGTTAGACACCAAAGTTCGATCGGATGTTATTAATTACGCTGACATCTTTAGGGCGCGTGTGGTTGATGTTTCCTCCGAGTCGTTGATGGTAGAGATCACAGGAACTTCAGATAAGATAGATGCCTTCCTTGATTTGATGAAGCCCTTCGGCCTGAAGGAAGTTGCGAGAACTGGCATAACCGCTCTGTCCAGAGGAGTTAAATCCGTTAAAATCGAGTAGTTTGACAAATTTGTTGCATTAGCTTTTGTGCGCGCGAGAAGAGCCCTGGATCCAAATAGTTGAGTAGCCTTATTCGCTGCGAGAAGTAAAACGAGAGTTTGCAAAGAAAAGGGGGAGGTGGTTGTTGGGTTTGAAGTTTTCTTATAGGGGATACATGAGAAGTGCCACTGATTCGGCAATTTCCATGATGTCCTCGTAACGGTATCGCATGGGCTTGTATGTCCAAGTTTCGTATAGGAACAGTTGGTCGTAAGCGTGGGGGCTTGGTATGCCTGGGTATTGCATGAATCCGCTTTGTCCAGGCGGAATCACGTTCACTGCATGCGGAGGCGTCCCCGGGTGGCTGGGCATTTCTACGATTTGGTTGTAGGTGCCGCGGTTCATGGCGTGCATAGTTGGTGCTGGTAAGGCTCCCATCTGGTCGAATGTCACTGTGCGAACTGGAGTAAGCCATGTGGACATGTCTGTTCCATGCGTTTTTTTCAGATCTTTAAGTGCTTCTTTCAGCACTTGGACGATTGTCTTGTCTCTGTCCTTTCCATTTAGGTAATCGTAGTTGAGAGGTTGTTTGGAGTCTGGGCCGTCGAAGACGTGGATTAGTGTGCTGGGCCATACGGTCGCGTACTCGCGATGGATCGGCCCTACTTCTTCGTAGGGCGGGACATCATCTTCAAACACTTCATCAAAGATTTTGCTGTACCAAGCTTCAAAGATCGTGAGGCCGGGGTCGTCGTATGTGGCATCGTCGCTAGGCCATTGAGGGGCTTCAAAATCATTGTAATGGTGGTTCCAAGCTTCGAGGTAGCTTACGGCTTCGCTTGAGACGGAATGATCCGACTTAGCTGCTTCTATGAGGTCATCTAGGAGGTTCATTCCTGGAATGTGGTTGTATCCAGCGTCAATGTTGATTGTATTCGTGTCTTCGAAGGAGATCTCGCCTTTAACAGCCAGAAGTCCCTTAATCACGTCCATTATCTCTTTGACACGGTGGCCTTCACCCCAGCCAGCGTCTGACTCTCCATACGGCCAATCTGCTATTGGTTTGTTATTCCAGTTAGCAAGCCAGCCCTGCTCAGGGTTGATGCACTTAGGCATCTCCTCAAAGCCTGTAAGGCCAACCCACTCTTCTTCGCCAGTACCCCACAACGGAAATCTGTCGTCAATAGGTCTACCACCTAGCCCGAATTCTGGCTTTATCGGGAAGGTGCCACAATGCCAGTAGCCAATGTTTCCTTCTCTATCTATCCAGTAGAAGTTGTGGGCTGGCTGTATGGTTTTACATGCCTCTTCGAATTCCGAGATATCTCTTGCCTGTTGGAAGAGTGACCAGCCTTCTTCAGCTTGAAGCTCGTTCTTGTAGTATGGTGCTTTCATGGTAAACGCAAGATTGTTGTCTAGGTCCCAACCAATGATAGGCCCATGGATTGTGCGGTAAACCTCCCTATCTTCATAATACAATTTCAGTGGTCCGTATATCCTCTCTGTTCTAACTTCCATGTCAACCCATTCACCATTGTAGAAGTATTGATACTGGTTTAGAGGGTTTAGGACTTCAATGTAGGTGTCCATGACGTCCGAAACACCAGTGGTTGACGTCCAAGCACCGTGCTTGCTTACACCAATCAAAATGGATGGAGCCTGAGGCATCATCATACCAACGGCGTCAATCCCAGCGCCATGCAATCCTACCTCAAGAACTATTTGGGGAATCGATTGTCCCATCTGTGGACCTCCCACCATGAGAGCGTTCCCAGTTGTAGACTTCGAGGGACTGATCATGAAGGCGTTGCTTCCAAATTTTGTGGGTATGCCCAGCGATTCAAGCAGCTGTGTTTGTCCCATCTTGCCTTCTTCGTATTTCTGGTAGGTGTCACCGATGTTGCTTGGCAAAGCCAGATTAGGCACGTTGCCGCTGGTTTGCGAGCTTCCTTCACTAGGTATTGTCACTTCCGCTCCAGGGTCGTTCTGTGGGAAAAAGTCGTTAAAGATGCCCCACCCAACTTCATCTCCGTGCATGTCCTGAAGAGCTTGTAGGGCAGCTGCGTACTTGAGTTCGTCGCCGCCACAACCGCCGAATCTCCAAGCCATCATCACTGTAATAGCCACGCTGTCTTCAATGGTGAAAGGCTCGAGAGGAAGGCCAAACGCCAAATATTCAATAGGTATAAGAGAATAGTCACCACCAGCCGCAGCCATCAGAGCCTGCCATATGTACAGGTTTATGCCGTCTACGTAGGCTTCGAACATTTCCTTGAGTTTTGCTTGCGGATTAGTGGGCACCCAATTGTCAAATATTTCTCCTAATTCTTCTTTGCTGTATCCCATACTTCTGGTTGCATAATCCTGGTCTATGGTAGCCAAGCCAAATTCGGCAAGACTTCCGAAGGACGATCTTCTGTAAATATCTGCCTGCCAAAGCCTATCCTGAGCCATTGCGTAGCCAGCGCCAAAGGCCAAACCCTCTTTCTCCTCTGAGAAAATGTGAGGAACCCCGTAATTGTCTCTTATGATCGTGACGAGGGTGCCGTCTTGTGCAACCGTCGCAGCTGGAAGGGTAAGTGAGAATCCAACAATTAGCATTACAGTTAATAGGCAAACCAACAGTTTCTTTTGCACTCTATCACTCTCCTTTCATTTGGGTACTTATTTCATTGCGCCCCTCACTCGGCGCTCCGAAGGGAGAATCCCAAGAATATTAGAATGACCCTAATGGAATCCATGTAATCCTTGAATTGCTCCTTTCCCTTCGCATTACTACTCATAAGTTGGACACATTTAAGATTTCTGTAAGAATCTTTTATCTCACGCATCCACATTACATGGGACAATGCGCGTGCATAGCACATAGAAAGTTTCAAGAGTTATCCTTAAAAGTGAGCGGGAATGCACATTGGTGTAGCAAAATCGACTAACTACAATCGAATAATGATAGGT
>JABXGV010000164.1 GCA_016550485.1 archaeon | reverse complement strand
GTGGTAACCACTTGTGTTTTGGTGCAGGGAGCTGACTTGGAATGTAGCGTGCGAGTTCAATGAGTGCTGGTCGTTGTCCCTTAAACCAGCTACGAACGCGACTGTGATGTACATTTAATATTCGAGCTACATCTCTGTAGCAGCCACCATCTTTGAGATATTCGAGAACTTTGAAATATTTATTACATTGGGCAAGCCGTCGTTGGTGCTTACGTGATTTCTCATGAAAAGAAGTCAGATAATAAGTATCAAGGCGACGTTTGACATCATTGATGGAATGGATGCCGTTGTTTTCAGCATGTAATTTCCCAAGTCTAGCATAGGCTTCTTGTCTTGAAAGACATCGTTCAATGAGATAGTAAAGGCGTGGTCGGTTGCCATCTTTTACATAGGAGGCTATGGTGGTCCAAGGTGCATTGAATTGACGCGCAAGACGAATGATTTCGCCGCATTCTAGGTACTCTTTGTTACGAAGGCTGTTGACAAGTTCAATGTGGTGTTCGGCTTCAATAAGAAGACGAGAAAAAGCAGGGTTGCGTTTGAGACCCGGGTAATGACTTTCGATGATACCATGAAGCTGCTCCTTACAAGTGATGGAGACATCACCGATTTTGGGCTTCCAAAGGCGAATTAGAGTAATGCCAGTTATAGATTGCTTTGATTTCAAGTCAACAGATGTGCTGTTGCATTGCTCACCCATCAAACTAACGCCAATTATTTCTTTCAAGAAGAGCTAAAAAGTCCTTAATGAACCTACAAAATTGTATTCTGGGTTGTATGTCATGAAATCTTGGATTTTACATTTTACTCACATTGAATCAAAAGGAAATCACGGAAACCATACTTAAGGGGATTAAGTGTCGTTCTGTCTGTACTTGTTGGGATCCACTCGATAGACTTTTTCGGCTGTCTTGCTAGCCCCTGGTGCATCCAGTTCCACATCTCGCTTCAATCCCCGTTTCTCACCTAAGACCTCTTTGAAGACTTCACTTTGTATAATCAATCGCATGATTTCACTTGCACCTGTCCAAATAGTTGCTAAACGGGCGTCACGAAAGAGACGCTCTATTGGATAAATTGATGTGTAGCCGATGCCGCCGAGGATTTGCATGGCTTCCGATACGGTGGTGTAGCAGGCTTCGGTGGCGTATAGTTTGGCCTGGGAGACGGCTTTCCGGCAGGGCAATCCCTCGTCGGCTAGCCGGGCGGCTCGATAGACAAGACCACGTGCAGCGTCGAGGGCAGTAGCGGTGTCCGCGACTTTGAAACTGACCCCTTGGAAGCGGCTGATGGTTGTTCCAAAGGCTTCACGCCGTGCCGCATAACGGATTGCAATCTCCAAGGCAGCTTGCCCCAGGCCAATGGCACCCGCCGCGGAGGTGAGCCGTTCCGGTACCATCATAGCGTTAAAGACCTCCGCCGCGCCGTTGAGGGTGCCGATGAGGTTGTCTTTGGGTACTTCTACATCCCGGAGTACAATCCGGGCTGCGCCCATGCCCCGGCATCCCATCAGCTTGTATTGCTCGTCAACGCCGACCCCCATGTCGCGTTCGACTAGGAAGGCGCTGAGCGATTTGTGGGGTGGTGCTTTCAGGTCGGTTTTAGCATAAATGAGGAAGTAGTCCGCGCCGACGCCACCGGCAACAAAGCGTTTTTCACCGTTGACGAGAAAATGGTCTCCTTGCCGGATGGCGGTAGTTATGGTTCCGAAAAAGTCGGAGCCACCCCGCGGCTCCGTGAGCCCTTCCGCACATATCTTCTCCCCACGAAGCACTGGCGCCAAGTAGTTTTGCTTTTGGTCATGTGTACCAAATTGGTGAAGTGCTTCCCCGATGATGCTGGGAAGCGAATAGGCACAGCCCAAGGCAATTCCAAGGACGCCGATTTCTTCAATGGCAGCCATCTCTGCAACCCAGTTGAGACCACGACCCCCGTATTTATTGGGGAACCGAATTCCTAGCAGATTGGCTTTGGCGGCGGCCTTGATGAACTCGTAGGGGTATTCCTGGGTCTCCCCGTCAAGGCGGGCAAGAAGGTCGGGGCTTACTTTTTCTCGAACAAAGCTGCGCACCTCATCGCGCACTGCGTTTTCTGTATCACTCAGTAAAATATCAAACATGGTTGAGCCTCCACGCAGGAGCATATGGTTCTACTCTAATAAAGCCTTGAGGGTATCGTGGGGCGAGGTGGCTCTTGTGATGAGGATGGCCTCAACGGGGCAGACGATTTCGCAGATGAGGCACTCAAGGCACTCAGATTCCTTGACCGGGTCCACCTTCATCTTGCCAGGCCCTGGTTCCCACTGAACAAAGACCGCCACCGGACACACCGCGAGACACTTCATACAGCCGGTGCAGATATCCAGGTCGACTGCGACTCGGGTGCCATGAATGCCCAACCGAGCCGAGGGACAAGTCCACACGGTATGCCCACGATGGGGTTTTCCCACCTGCCAGTTCTGTTGAAAGAGGCGATCAATAGGCACCCGGAAATCACATCCTCAGCAATGAATTCGTACCCTTGAAGCAATCCGTATCAAGGGAGACGAGGTTATCGCGGTGATTATTGGTCTTTCGTTATTATAGAAAAAGGGGCAATTATACTATTCCGGAAACGATGACGGTCTCTGTTCACACCTTGAAGGAAGTGGATTTGCGAGCAGCTGCGAGAATATACGCTCAAGGACTGTTACTGGAAATACCCCCGGGGTCCAAGCAGCCATTAGCAGAGCTTATCCAAGTGATGCAGCAACTCCTACAGCAGCACCTACGCAGCAGAGACAGTCGTCAAATTTGGGTAGCCACAAAGAATGGTGCTCCATGTGGGATTCTTGATTTCTACCTAAGAGGACGAAGACTTCATATCCGATTCATATGCGGAATCCCACCAAGACAAGGCACAGGCACACAGCTAATGACCTATCTCGCAAAATTCGCTACTGAAAACAACATCCTTCTGATTAGTGCCACCGTAAGTTCGCTGGATAGGCGTGCGATGAGCTTCTATTTTCAGCATCTAGGCTTCCAGCGAGCAGGCATTGCAAATGAAAAGCTCAAGTTTGATTTACACTTTGCAACCATCAAACCCGAATTACTCCTTTAGCGAGTATAAGGGATAGACAG
>JABXGV010000163.1 GCA_016550485.1 archaeon | reverse complement strand
ATTTCTAGGCTGATGGCAGCACTCCATCTGACGCTGGCTACTTTGTCTTTGAGGGCATGGATGAGGGGTTCAATTGCTTTCACGTTTTTGGTGATTCCGAGTTCGATTACGGCTCTCATTCTCTGGACGCTATCTTTCTGGTGCATCAGGATGGCTTCTAGCCGTTCAACATCACCAAAGTCAGACATAGTGTTCCCCATTCAATACCTGTCATTCAACTTGGTCTTGATCAGATTTGTACATATGGAGTTGATATTAATACTAGTGGAGTTGGGGTTAAAAATATCTCGTTGCTCAATACAGACGAGATGGCTAGTAGGTACTATGTGATTTGAGGACACGGTAGCTCTGATATTTGTCCCAAGGCAAAGCTTTATATTTAGGCACGCCTAAATCTCATCTGTGACATTACCTACTAAGAATCCTCCAGAACACACGTCAAAGGAGCAAAACCAGGGAATCCCCAGTGCAAGCATCGAGGAATACCTTGAAGCCGTATTCCGGCTACTAGAAACCAATCAGGAAAGGTATGCAAAGACCGGCGAGCTTGCAGAACTGCTGAAGGTAGCGCCAGCTAGTGTCACTCAGATGATCCAGAAGCTAGCTGCACGAAAATACCTCGTGTATCGTAAGGGTCGGGGAGTTCGACTTACACAGAAAGGTCGAGAGGTAGCGTTAGATGTCTTGCGGCGACACCGTGTTGCTGAGCTTCTCTTGGTGGATCTTTTAGGAGTGAGTTGGGAGGAAGCCCATGAAGTCGCTTGTCGATGGGAACACATCCTCACTAAGGAGATGTGCGACCGCATTCTAGAGCGGCTAGGCGAACCCGCAACCTGCCCTCACGGAAACCCAATACCTAATGGAGAAGGAAGAATCGTTCAAGTAGAAACAGAGGCCCTTGCCGATTTAAGGGAAGGAGACGAAGCCGTCATTGACTGTATCAGTAACGAAAACCCGGATTTATTACGGATAATGGCCTCCATGGGCATGCTTCCAGGGGAGCAGGTAAAGGTTTTACAGATTGCGCCAAGAGGCGATACACTACTGATAGAAGTAGGAACCGCGCAATTTGCCCTGAGCCGGAGCCTTGCTACACAGATCAAGGTCCGAAGGGAGCCCAAATAACGGGGGAGTGAGGTGAGTAACGATGGCTCGTCCTGATATAGAAACCAGACCGCGTCGAAGGCGGTGGCAGGATCCTCAACTTTCAGAGGAGTTCAGTATTGCCCTTGTAGGAAATCCCAATGTGGGGAAGAGCGTAATCTTCAACAGCTGGACGGGCTTAGGTGCAATGGTATCTAATTATCCTGGGACCACTGTGGAAATCCTCGAAGGGACAGTGTTTTTCTCCATCCATGATGTGTATAAGCCAGGAAGATTCCAAGAAAGTGACATTTCCTCTTCAGAAGAGAATGGAGAATCACCTCCACTAGAGCCGGGGCACCCAGCGACTGATTTGCCTCCAAGAGGTAGGGGTAGAGGGCGGTTTAGGCGAAGAGGACGAGATCTACAATCCGGTTATGGAGTCTGGCGTGGACGACGGAGACGAAGAAAATGGAGAGCGGATATGCTGCGTCTGCGGATTGTTGATTTACCTGGTTCCTATACGATTATTAGTCCAACCTCCTTGGATGAACAGGTTACGTTACGGTATCTTCAGCAAGACCAACCTGATGCAATTGTCAATGTGGTTGATGCAACCAATCTTCAGCGAAATCTCATCATGACGATTGCGCTGTTGGAGTTTGACATTCCGCTGGTAGTGTGTCTGAATCAGGTTGATTTAGCCCGGAAAATGGGGATAAACATTGATGTGAAAGCCCTGGAGCGGTTACTGGGCGTGCCAGTCGTTCCCACCGTTGCATCTCAGGGTAAGAATCTCCGGGAATTACTCCGGGTTGCTGCTGGAGCTGCAATTGGTCGTCGACGGCATCGCAGACGACGACGAATGATTTTCCCTGATGGCATCGAGGCTAAACTTGTTTCACTGGAAAAACAATTAGAATCCATCAATTTCTGCCCCATGTCCTTGCCACCACGGATTGTTTCCCAGCAAATGCTTGAGGGAGAGACTGAGTGTATCCAGTGTGCTAATAACCATGAATTTGGTAAACAGGCAATGGAGTATGCCGCGAAGTTACGCAAGCAGATTGAAGAGGAGTTTGGCGAAGATATTGTGTTAGTGCTGGGGGAGAAGCGGCGCGACTATGCTAGCTACATTGCTGAACGGGTACAAAAAGGCGAGGGACATCGAGTACCCCTTACTGAGCACATCTCTGAAGTTCTCACCCACAAGATTTGGGGGCTCCCAATTGTCCTCCTTGTTCTCGTTGGCTCGCTGCTGCTCATCTTTGCCGTTGGCTCCCTCTTTGAGGACACCGTGGGTGCCTTCTGGGATACGTTTATCGATCCAGCAGCTGTGACATTAATCGAGACATGGATTCCGTGGCCAATTGTCCAAACCATACTGTATTATGGTATAGTGTTGGGGATTCAGGGCTGGTTGTTCATCGCTGTGCCCTATGTAGTCACTTTCTATGTGATTCTGTCCGTCATGGAGGACACCGGCTATATGGCCCGTGTCGCCTTCTTATTGGACGGCCTTATGCACCGCATGGGACTCCATGGGCGTGCCATCATTCCACTGTTCATGGGAATGGGCTGCAATGTACCCGCTGTATTGGGAAATCGGATCCTGACCACAAAAAAGGAGAGGGTCATCGCTGGATTCCTAGTGGTTCTAGTTCCCTGTTCAGCCCAGCTATCGGTCATCATGGGCACAGTTGCCCAGTATGGGAACATCTTCTTCGCCTTCATCATCTATGGGATCGTAATAGCTATCATCTTCCTGCTCGGCGCACTCCTTCAACACACGGTTCCTGGCAAATCCTTTGGGCTTGTCATGGAGATGCCACCCCTCCGGCTGCCCCGGCCAAAGCCGACCTTCAAAAAGACATGGATTCGGTTTAAGGAATTCCTGTATGTGGCGCTACCCTTCATCATGGTCGGGAGCGCTATTCTTGGCGTCCTTCTCGAGAGCGACCTCTTGTACCTGGTTGTGCTCCCGGCAAGTCCCTTGATTGTTGGATGGTTAGGCCTTCCTGCCGTCACCGCTATTGCGCTAATTTATGGGATTTTACGAAAGGAGTTGACCGTTGAATTACTACTAGTCCTCGCCACGCCCCTAAGTATAGGAGCGTTCATGACCATCCGCCAGATGTTCGTCTTCTCGCTCGTCACAACCATCTATGTGCCCTGTATGGCGACCATCGGGGTCCTTGCCAAGGAATATGGATGGAAATACACCACCCTCATCGTAGCCACCAGCGTCATCCTCGCCTTTCTCGCTGGGGGGCTTGCCAATCATGTCTTACTTGCCCTAGGAATATCATAACATTCAAAAGCCCATAGCGCAAGGCAAAAAATAGAATACTCAAGGAGAAATAACAACATGACTGCATACAGATGTCCTCTTTGCGGAACCGTCTTCGAAAAGGCCCAGGCAACAGGCTGTGCAGGCTGCGCAATGGCCAGAGGCTGCGGCGCGATTGCCTGCCCCAACTGTGGCCACGAATTCGCTGCCATCCCAGAGGAAGCCTAACAGAATTCTAATTCAACCACCTGACTGGTAACCTGATGCATTTTTTCTTCATTTTCATTGCTCTAGCTGTAACGCCATTCACCCCGCAGTGAGATTGGCTACCAAAACGCATTTAAAGGGACTAATTTCCGCCCGTTTAGTGAACATGACAACTCCGTCAGCTAGATTCTCTATAGCGAGGAATAAGAAATGACAGATGTTGCAAGTTATGACCATTACCTTAACATCGTTGAGCAGCAAGGGTCACCCAACGGTGTATCCGCTTCCCGTCTGCTAGCGCAAGTCGCCCGCTTAATTGCCTATGCACGCATCAGCCAGCAACCAGAAGAAGCCGATGAATTTTATCCAAGGACATAGAGGGTCGGTCACGCTCCCCCTTCTTGGTGCCTATTAAGATGCCTCAAGGGTAGTCTTTTTGTGGAATGAGATAAAGGTAGACTAGTTTGCTTGGGCGTGAATGCATGATTTCTCGATTTTCCCGCGTGGTTTTACCTCTACTCTTCCTTGCTCTTGCTATTACAACAACCCACCCCCTCACACTTACTTCGCCAAATTTCGAGGGTGGGACGGCCACTCTGACATCAAGGGAGGCAATAGGGGGACCTGATGAAAGCCGTAGAGAGGAAAGAACTCCCATCGAGCGTGTACCTCTAAGTGCTCCGAGTCCCATCACCAATTACACCATTGACGCGATTCTCCTTGATGGCACTCATACTGTGACTGCTACGACTTCTATCAACTACGTGAACCACGCTGGGGTTTCCCTTGACGAGTTAGTCTTCCACCTCTACCCCAATGCCTTCGATTCTACTCCGTTGGTCACTATTGTGGACGTGCTTTATTTGGGAGCGAGCCTGAGCTACACCGTCGGAGGGAGTGACATGACAATCCTCACGGTAGACCTTTCTACACCCGGACCGGGATCTGTAGCCGATGGGAACAATGTGACACTGGATCTCCTTTATCAGGTTGAGGTGCCAGAGGGTGCTAGCCGCTTTGGCTGGTATAACGAAACTGACTCGGAGAATCCAGATTTTTACACATACCAGATGGGGAACTGGCACCCCATTGTCGCGGTGTATGATGATAGGGGATGGCATATGGCCCCCTACGCGATGGGGGGAGAGAGCTTCTACCAAGATCCTGCCACCTATGATGTGAACCTCACGGTACCAGAGGATTTTGTAGTAGCAGCCACTGGTGAACTCCAGGGCATCACTTCTGGGTCAGGTACTCGAACTTGGCACTGGACGACCGGACCTGTCAGAGATTTCACCTGGTGTGCTAGTCCAGATTTCCTCACCACCAGCAGCTTGGTTGAAGGGGTTAACATCACTAGCTACTATCTATCCGATCACTCAGCGGAGGGAGAACTTGCCCTAGAGGTCGCAGAAGCCTGTATACCAATGTATAGTGACCTGTTTGGTCCCTATCACTGGGAAACCTTCCAAGTTGTGGAAACACAAATTGGCGCACTTGGAATGGAGTACCCCCAGCTCATAATGCTGGATATCGTCTTGTATGGAGGCTCCTATTCGGACTACCTGGAGGTTGTAACCGCTCACGAGATTGGTCACGAGTGGATTCCCTACATGGTGGGTACCGATAGCCACGCTGAGCCATGGATTGACGAGGGATTCGCCTCTTTCACTGAATACGTTTTCCTCGAGTACGAGTATGACTACGAAGAAAGGCAGGATTATCGCAGTTATGACATCGACTACTATTGGAGCTACGTTTCTAATTATGGTGATGACTGCATCAATCACTCCATGGATTACTGGGATACCAATGACGGCTATTATGCGTACGTGTATGTGAAGGGCCCACTAGTCTATGATATGCTCCGCATCCAAGTTGGGAATCAAACATTCTACGAGGCATGCCAATATATCTATGACCACGCGCTTCACAGGAATATTCGTGCCAGTGATTTTCAGACCCTCTTTGAAGCCGCCGTTGGCTATTCCCTAGCCTGGTTCTTTGACCAGTGGGTGTTCAGCTCAGGCGTTGTGACCTTGAGCCTCGACAGTGTTAATGCCGCGCAGGTAGGTACTAATTGGACTCTGACCTTCAATATACTCCAAGATCAACCCCAACCTATTGCCCTGTGGGTGCCCATCCAAGTTGTTACCGAGGCGGGCAGTGAATTTACATCCGTGTGGATGGACGCAATGGCAGTAAACACGTACAGCCTATCCTTCTCAAGTTTCCCTCGGCGGGTCATCCTTGACCCCGAATCCTATCTCCTTTGCCAATACCGAATCCAGGATACAATCCCATTTGTCCTACTCATCCAATATGTGGCAATCGCTGTCATCATAATCATCCTAATAGTGGTAATTGCCTACGCCATCATTCGGTACCGCCGGAGACACAGAAGCTAGTACCCTATCAAGAAAGCAATTCTACTAGGCAACCCCATGTCTCAGTCTGTAGCAAGCCTATAGCTTCAGTTCGCCCTTCCTAAGGGAGCTGGAGCTTTTCCTTGACTGTCCGCATCTCCTTTTCAAGCTGCTCCACGCGCAGCATCAGTTGCCGTAGAAGATTGTAGACGTCAATGCTTGGAATCCTTTGTAGATCCTCTTTGCCGAGGGGTAGGGGTTCGCGTCGGCGGAAGGGATCCGGATCATCAGGTCGAAGATCATCCATGCTAATCACACACTCGGTGTAGTCTAGTCTTTCTAGCTCTGATGAACGTTATATGCCTTTCTTGCTATAACCTGCGTAGAAACTCGGGGCGGAGGTGTCTAGCGGTCTCAGGCTGGGCTAACACCGCATCAATCTCTTCTAACAGACGAGTACGGTCTCTTGAGAGTACCCCACGAAGTTGAAGGTAGTTGGACGCATGGTTGGTTCGGAAGACACAGCTTGTGAGGTCGGTGAGCCCATCGATGATTTGGCGAAGCTCGTGGAGGGTTTCCAGCGGGTTGAGCGGATCGAAAGTCCCAGCCTGGGCTTGAGCGTGCAGTTCCGTGCCGGGCACTAACATCAGGGTCAGGGCAGCAAGATAGGGAGGGTCAATAGTATTGAGGGTGGCAGCGGTGTGCGTGGCGTGTTGGCGGCTCAGCTCTGTCCCTCCTAGACCCAAGATGATTATCACTGAAACCTTGAGTCCAGCTTCAATCATTCGGCGACAGGCATTAATATGGTCCTGGTTCGAAGCGCCCTTGTTTACCCTGCGTAATACTTCGTCGTCGCCAGATTCCAGCCCGATGTACACCATGCCCAATCCTGCTTGGTGGAGTTGGCGGAGTTCAGCATCGGACTTGTGCCGTGCGTTGTCTGCACTCCCATAGATGGTAACTCGCTCCAATCCAGGAAACTCCTTGTAGAGGAGCCCTAGGATTCGCAGGAGCTTCTCTGTGGACAAGACCAGGGCATCACCGTCAGCGAGGAAAATGCGCTGTGGTCGGACTCCCTGCTCCCGGGCGAGATGCTCTACTTCTGCACGGAAGGTTTCAAAGGGTTTTGTCCGGAACTGCTTGGTGCGGTAGCTCCCACAGAACGTGCATTTGTTATGGGAGCAGCCTAGAGTCGCCTGGAGGATGAGACTATACGCTTCGCTGGGTGGCCTAAATACTGGAGGCTCAAGAAAGTGGGGAGAGCCAAATAGCGGAGGTGACATTGTATACAGCCTAGTAAGGGAACGTTCCTAAAGAGCGTATTGGAGGTAGCAGGGTTGCTCAATCACTCTGACGCTGACCAATATTTTTCAAAGAGCTGAAAAAGAGGAGGAGGGTAGGGTTGGGAAAACCCTAACCCACCATTTGAATCATTTGCTAAGACTGTGTTTCACTATTTGCGTCTTCGCAGGACAACGACCACGACGATGATGACGACGACCACGATGACGATGACGACCACGGCGAGGATGAGGAAGAAGGTTGCAGGGGGCATCCCGAAGATGAGGTAGTTGGCCATGTTACTGCTTGTAAGCTCTGCTTCAAACATGTAGTCAAACATCGGGTCTACATTAGAGTCAAGAAACT
>JABXGV010000162.1 GCA_016550485.1 archaeon | reverse complement strand
CGGCGCCCAGCTATTATCCACGGGCTGATACTTTGAGGGCTGCGGCTCCGGACGAGTGGTAAGCTCAAGGTATCTGGTTGCACTTCAAGCAAGGTAGCCGTAATTGCTGCAAGCACGTCAGGAGTCAGTTCTCCTAACGCGCGCTTCCGTTGTCGATGCTTGAAGAATTCCATCGCTGGTTGAGGGAAGAGGATGTACGCGATGATGTCCTCGATATCCTTAGTGATTCCCTTAAGCTCACGGCGGGCCTTAGGTAGTGCAGGTTCTAACATGTCCGCAGGGCGGCAGGTGATGGGCTTCTCATTACCAATGATTTTCCGTTGAATTTCCGGATCAATAGCAGCTGGAGGACGACCATAATAGCCTCGGACATACTGTTTGACTTCCTCAGGAATCGTCTTGTATCGCTCGCCAAGAAGCACGTTGAGTGTGGCTTGAGTTCCTACTATCTGGCTAGAGGGGGTCACCAATGGTGGGTATCCTAGCTCTTGGCGCACACGTGGGACCTCATCTAGTACTTCGGGGAGCCTATCTAACGCTTGTTGTTCTCGCAGCTGGTTGATAAGATTTGATAGCATCCCACCTGGAATCTGGAACTGTAAAACATTGGTGTCAACTCCTACAAAGCCGGACTCGAATTCGCAATAGCACTGCCGTGTTTCTCGGAAATACTCAGCAATTTCGGACAACAACTCCAAGTCTAAACCGGGGTCCCAGGGAGTATCTCGGAGTACCGCTACGAGTGTTTCGCAGGGTGGTTGTGAAGTACCAAGCGCTAAGGGTGAGATAGCTGTATCCACAACGTCCACTCCTGCCTGTATAGCTTCCAGATAGGCCATACTGGCCATGCCACTGGTATAATGGCTATGGAGCTGAATAGGGACACTGATTTCTTCTTTTAGACGGGTTACAAGCTCACGGGCAACGAAGGGGCTCAAAAGCCCAGCCATATCCTTAATACAGATTGAATCAGCATCCATTCCCTCCAAGGTTTTTGCGAGCCTGACAAATGACTCCACATTATCTACAGGGCTAATAGTATAGCAGATGCTCAACTGGGCATGACATCCCGTTTTCTTAACCGCTTTGACTGCGGTTTGCATGTTACGAGGATCATTGAGTGCATCAAAGATACGGAAAATATCTATTCCATTTTTTGCTGCCAACTCAACAAACTTGCGAACCACATCGTCGGGATAATGTCTGTAGCCAACAATGTTTTGACCTCGAAGTAGCATCTGGAGCTTGGTCTTCGGAAGGGCTTCACGGAGGTCTCGGAGCCGCTGCCACGGGCTCTCCTTTAAGAACCGGAGAGGCGCATCAAAGGTTGCTCCACCCCAAACCTCCATTGAGTGGAAACCTACTTTGTCCATCTTTTCGGAGATGGGGAGCATGTCTCGGGTGTGCATCCGTGTTGCGAGGAGAGACTGATGGGCATCGCGAAAGGAAGTGTCTGTGATTTTTACTGGATGAGCTGAAGTCACCGCCAGAGTAACCCCCAAGTGAATCTACCTGTAATCCACCCAATAGGATGAATCCCCTATAAGCAGTTCCCCTCTACTAAGATGAAGGGTAGGGTATGTATTCCTTGTATCATCGTATTCCATAAGGAATATTTTGAGAGAAGATTAATATCCCGTGACTGGGCAAATACGTTTGAAGGGCCATAACCACCCATGACGGGTTAGAAATCATTAGGAGAAAATATGATGAGAAAAGTCGTTAGAAGTGTTCCATCGGCTTTACTAGTATTACTTCTGTTCGTTGTTGTTCTCTCTGTCACACCAAATCAGACCATTTCTTCGCGTTTATCGAGTGTTCCCACGGAAAAATCTTCTACTGGAAAATCCATCGAAGTAACCGATGTTTCGTTCTATCAAGTAAGCTTCGCCATATCGGGGGGGTACACCCAGGCCAACTCGAGTTATGGTGTCCTTGAGCTAGAATTTACAGGTTCTAGACAGGTCGAATACCTGAACCTAAACTGCAATGGAACTTGGGTAATTCGAAATCAACCAATCTTGAGTGTTGGGGGTGAAGCGCAAGGGCAGACGCAGCGCTTCTGGTTCCCACTCGGTGTTGATGATGGCACTGTTGTAAGTAATGTCGAATATGGCTTAGAAGTCTCAGAACAAGTACTAGAAAGCGCTCCCACTCGTGAATCGGAGGCTATAGTTATCCCTGATGACTACGTGATCTACAATGGTGGACAAGATGTCGATTTGGAATCTGCTTGGCCCGAAGCAGTTGTTGTTATGGGGTATCAAGTCGCAGACATCGTACTTCACGTAAAGAACAATGTTCCCAACCAAGAAGCTGGACCCAAAGAGTGTGCGCCAACTGCTGTTTCCAACAGTCTACAGTACCTAAATGAACACCACAATCTAGGAATACCTGCAGCAGAACTTACCATCGACAAGATGAAAAACGCCACAAACTTCCACAATGGCCTCGGGTGCTGGATATGGCACGACGGTGATAGACCCGCAGGAGAGCAGAATGCGTGGTACGAAGATAAAGCTGCCTATCTCCAAGCGATGGGCTGGGGTATCACGACGAAGAAGATTGACCCTGCGAACATCGCTCAGGTGATTGCGGAAATCGATGCCTGCGAGGACGTCGAAATGGAAATCGGTGGGCACACAGTGTGTGTCGTTGGCATGGCAGATCTCGGAGGCGGCAACTACTCAATCACTATACAACACGACAAATCACAAGGGAACGTTGGCGGAACGGTCACTGAGACAGCTATTTGGAACTCTAACACAAACACGTGGTATGGTGCGCTAGCAGGGTGGACAATCAACTACTTCATTGCGGAATCCCCTGCAAATGTCGAAATTCCTGGCTTTCCAATACCTGCGCTCCTTGTCGGACTTGCTATCGCAGTTACTCTTGTCTTGTCTGTTCGACGACGTAAAAGACTTTGAACTACTCTCTAGTCAGGCTACTCATCTAGCTCAAGACTGAGCCATCCTAGCCTAGGCTTACAACGGAATGTTTCCGTGTTTCTTACGGGGGAGCGACTGCCGCTTGGTCCGGAGCATGCCTAGGGCGGCGATGAGTCGAGGGCGAGTTACTGCTGGTTCGATTACCTCGTCGATGAAACCTCGCCTAGTTCCTGAATATGGGTTAGCGAAGCGTCTGCGGTACTCGGCGATTCGGTCTGCTCGTGTTTGTTCGGGGTCTTCTGATTTCTGGATTTCCCGGCGAAAAATGATGTTCGCAGCACCTTCAGGTCCCATCACAGCCAGCTCACAAGTTGGCCATGCATAGACCACATCAGCGCGCAAGTGCTTTGAGCCTAGGACCACGTAGGCACCACCTATAGCTTTCCTTGTAATCACAGTCACTTTAGGTACGGTTGCCTCGGCGTAAGCGAAGAGAATCTTGGCGCCGTGGCGGATAATTCCGCGATGCTCTTGGTCAACACCAGGAAGAAATCCCGGCACGTCCATAAAGGTCACAACAGGGATATTAAAGGCGTCGCAGAATCTGACAAAGCGAGCGCATTTATCTGCCGCGTCAATATCAATTGTACCTGCGAGGTAGTTGGGCTGATTGGCTACAACACCAACTGGATAGCCGTTAAGGCGTATGAATCCCACAACCATGTTCAAGGCAAAGTGCTGGTGAACCTCTAAAAACCGGTGATTATCTGCAACACTCAGAATAGCCTGCTTCATATCATAGGGGATAGTCAGATTATCCGGTAGGAGATCATTAAGTTGAGGGTCTGTGCGGCGTGGGTCGTCGGTGGGCTCTTCATATGGAGGATTATCTAAATTGTTGGAAGGTATGTAGGATAGAAGATCCCGGATAACCTGAAGGCAGTGGTCCTCGTTATCTGCAGCAAATTGGGCAACCCCGCTCTTCACGTTATGAGTCATGGCGCCACCCAGCTCCTCGAATGAGATTTCCTCTCCTGTCACCGATTTTATGACATTAGGACCGGTGATGAACATGTGGCTCGTCTTCTGAACCATGATTGTAAAGTCCGTTACCGCAGGGCTATACACAGCACCGCCTGCACATGGTCCCATAATGGCACTTATCTGGGGAATGACTCCTGAGGCAATGACGTTGCGGTAGAATATTTCACCATACGCGCCTAGGCTGGCAACGCCTTCTTGAATTCGAGCCCCACCTGAATCATTCAAACCAATTACTGGTGCACCCGTTTCTAAGGCTAAATCCATGATTTTAGTGACTTTTTCACCAAACATCTCACCAAGGGCGCCACCAAAGACGGTGAAATCCTGGCTGAAAATGAATACAATTCGTCCATTAATCGTCCCATAGCCCGTGACGACCCCGTCGCCCGGAATCTTCCGTTTTGCCATGCCAAATTCTGTGCAGCGGTGCTCAACTAGTGCATCAAACTCGATGAAAGTACCCGGGTCTAGCAATCGTTCAATCCGTTCACGGGCAGTCTGTTTTCCTGCCTTGTGCTGGCGCTCGATTCTTTCCTTGCCGCCACCGAGCTTCGCCGCGTCTATTCGTTTCTGAAGCTCCTTCATCTTCGCTCTAAATATCTCTGAAGGCAACCCAAATACACCTTATGCTCGTTGTGTACTCTCACTATAGAGGTGCCACTACTTGTAATGTCCCCTCTTAAAATCCATTGTTCCTTATAGATTTCAGAAGAATGAACCTGATTGGGAAAACCCAAGACTTTTAATTAGCCTGCAGTGACGAACCTGCGGGAGGATACTTATCATGCAAGAAACT
>JABXGV010000161.1 GCA_016550485.1 archaeon | reverse complement strand
TGATACTTTTTTACCCTCTAGTTCATCTTCACAAATAATTCCATTGGAATACTCGGGATTTGGTGCTAATCTAACTGTTGACGAGTTTGCTAGTATAAATGGTCAAGATGACTTGTTGCAGAATGGCGATAGCATTGCTGCCAATCCTGGTGACGACTGGTATAATACTATGGTTGAGTGTAATATCAGCAATTGTTTTATCCATTATAAATATGACATAGCATATTCCCTCATGTGGGCACCTGAAGGTGGCTTTCTAGAGGGTAATGGTGTCCCTATTGCGGAAGTCTGTGTAGACCAACCAACTGGTGCTCCTCCTTGGAGATATATGATTCATCTTTCAACGGTTCCCCAAATCGTTGGTACAACATCAAAACAATACGGAAAGTGGTTCGCCACCAGTAACCCGTCTCTGCCTTATCCGATTGTGAACGCTACTTTACGGTTCTGGTGGTCTTACGCTTTTGATGCCAGCCAGTTCCTACCAGTAACTAACGCCCTATTTAGGACCTCAATCGATGGGTGGACGGCTTGTTCCTGGGAATGGAACCTAGTTAATCCGTTGGCAGGGAGTGGTGCAATTGTAGAGGTGGATGTGACGGATCACATCACCCCAGGGGATAGTTTCGATTTAGAATTTTATGCAGAAGCCCAGACCTATGCCACCACGACGGAAAGTGACATGTGGGTGTGGTTCGATGAGGTCGATCTTGTCGTCACCTATGAGGCTCCAGCAGATCCGGCGCATATCTCCCTCGACGGGCATCCCTTCAGCTCGGATGGTACCGTCGCCTTCGACCCGAACGGTGGGACCGCCTGGACCTTCGGGTATGGGGGCACTAGGATCTGGTTTGATGCGGAATGGCGGATACAGACCCAGCGGCAGCCCGAAGCGCCTACCGCCTTTGTCTGCCCCGCTGATGCTGCCTCCACTAGTTGGACGACTAATGTCACGACAACGCCCATCGGAAACGGCTACACCTACGACTTCTATGCACTCCCACAAATCTCTGGCTGGGTCTACGACCATAGTGACCAAAGCACTGAGTACTTCCTGTGGGATGGGCGGGTCGCAGGTACGGTGAGTGGATGCCACTATTTCACCGACCCCAACACGGCAATTACCTCAACCACAATCAAGCTGCAACATAGTAGCACCATCTTGCGAAGTCCCTGTACGGTGTTCATGCGGGGCGAACAGTATGCTATAACGCCTGAAGGGGCGCCTGGGGAGTATTCCCTGCAGGTGCTGAGCCCCACCAGTGTCTACGACTGGGGTAGTGGGTGGATTGGCAGCGGCGACACCTGGACGCACAACAACGCGAGCCAGTTCCTCACAATCGGGGCGAGTAGTGCTCTAGGCACCTATACGTGTGGCGTATGCTATCGCGATGCTCCAGCACCCCTTCACGTGGGACACCGGACCACCTGCTTCAAGGTGGAGGCCTACACGATTGCTGGGCTTTCCGCTTCGGAGGACATCGATGGCGTAACTATTATTACTGGTGCTTTGGGCGATTCGGCGAGCGGGGATCCCATCGTCTATGTGGCAGCCACGTGTGTGGGTAGTCCAGCTGTTGATGTCCCTCTCAAGTACCAAATTACTGACAGCTTGGTCTTGGAGCACTGGCGGCAAAGTGATTCCCTCATCACTGCTATTGGGGAATCCATTGACTTCTGGTTCAACATTACCAACACTAATTCCACCACACCCCTCAACAACATCGAGATTACCATGAGCCTAGTGAGCCTTGCAGGTGAAGGCTACACGGTGTTTCAGCGGAGCCAAACTGAGAGCTTCCCGAGTAGCCAGACCTCCACCTTCAACTGGGTAGACAGCCAAGTCAGCCCCGTGGGCTCGAACACCATGCTGCGCCGGGGCATCTACCGTGTCCATCTCGCTATCAGTGGTACCGAAGCGGGTAGTGTGTACTTGGATGAGTTACGACCTAACACCTATCTTATTGTGACCGAGGATCCCCTCCTCGATGGCTGCATCACCGCCTTACATGAGGCGGAGCTGTTCTTCCCGGTCTTCAACACGACCTTTACCCGGGAGGAGGTCACCATCCCAGACACCACTTTCATCGCTGCGGTGGAGGACCAGAACCACATCACTACGGAAGTCCAAGCTGAAACCAGCCTCACGCTTACTCTCCAGGCAGCCCTTTCGGATCCCACTGCCCGTCTCCAGTACACTGACAACATGACCATCTCCACCACGCTCACCGGGGAAGCTACCACTCACACCAGCCGGGCTAGAAGTGCTGGACCCTTCACGGTCAGCTTCTATGCGGACTTTGGTGAGGGCTATGAGCTTATTGGCACCGACATGGTTAACCTGGGGGAAATCGCTAGCATCACCCCAGAGCTCACGAGTCCTGCTGGGATCTACCCCTTGAAGGTGAACGCCACGGGCCAGAGTAACTATCAGAAACCCGAGGCAGAGGGGACCTTGACTCTCACCAAGGAGGTCACTGAGCTCCTCATCCTCACGGTCCGGGAGTTCACCTATAGTGATCAGGGCGTCTTGACCGCTCAGCTCCTCACTGACGACCAGGAGCCGGTGGTGGGGTACACGATATTCTTGGAGCTGCTGGATGCGACTTGGGTGACCATCGGTTCGGGTGCGACTAATGAGACGGGGCATGTCTCCATCCTGTGGACCCCCGAGCTCCCCGCAGGCAGCTATCATATCAAGGCACGAGCCCCCCTCCCTGAATCCCGGTACTACTCGCCGGCCCCCGACGCCCACGGGCTGCTCGTTGTGAACCGGGAGATGCTTATCATTACACAGGATACCTCGACGGCCGCGCGGGGGTATGTGACGGCCTGGGTCACGGATGACAACCTCAACCCGGTCCAAGGGCTCAGCGTCCGCTTCTACATTGACGGGGAATACTACGACCTTGTCGTTTCCGATGCGCAGGGCGCTGCCCGGCTTACCGCTAGCTTCCAGCCCGGGCAGGTGGTTCGCGCTGTGGTTGAAGAGGATAGCTATTACCGGGGCACCAGCACCCAGAACTCGATCAATCTCCTCTCTGCACCACCGGACTCCACAACGCTGCTCCTCTTGGGAGTTGTCGCGGCTATCGGTGTGGTCTGTGCTGTGATTTTCCTGCTTAGGCGTCGGAGCCATCGTAAGGGTCAGCAGGAGTCAGCCATTCCTGCTTGGCATCGGCGGACACAGCAGGGGAGCGCTACCATCAGTCCCAGAGGTGTTAGTGACACAGTGCCTGTGGTGCGCACTGAGGCGGCTGAGATTCTCCGTGGACCCCAAACTAGGCAAAGGACTCAACAAGACGAGCAGGATTGAGGAGGAGCGCGTCATACGGTCTCTGTTACGATGACTTCGTCGCCCAGCACATCAGTGACCTTTACGGCGACGACCGTTTTCTGCGCTGGTGCCTCAAGCCTATATTCACCCCTCACTAGGCCCCGTTTGGTTCGCGGGATATCGGAATAGG
>JABXGV010000160.1 GCA_016550485.1 archaeon | reverse complement strand
GACCTCGCTGACCTGGGGGTGGCTGGCAAGGAGGTTGGCGTAGTCCTCGAAGCGGACGCCCGGGGCATGCAAGTAGAAGCGTGGCTGGTAGGGCAACTGGAGGGGAATGGTCTGGTGGGATGTGCGGAGCCACAAGGTCAGGTGGTCTCGCTGTGGGGTCAGGTCGAGTATCCAGCCACGCATGCTAGGTCATAGTGATGCTCTCAGTGATGTACTTAAAGGAGGAAAAACCGATGCAAGAGAACACCTCGAATCCATTCCCTGCGTGGATATTTTTTGATTGAACCACTTCAGATATCGGCTATGACTGCTGCTTCTTCTGTACCAACAGCTTCGTCGAGGATTTCTCCTTTTGGAGAAATGATGAAGGCCACACCGGCATTTTTGGCTCGACTGCATATTAGATTGCAGCTTACTACGTGACACGAATGCGTTCGGGCTTTAGGGAGTAGCCTACCTAGTAATCTCTGCCGTTTCCGTTCAGGAGGCTCTTTTGCCAGGGACCCTGTCGGAACGAAAAATACCTCGGCGCCTTGTGAAGCTTGAATCGCACTTACTTCGGTCGAACTCGCCTCATAGCAGATCTGAATACCGAAAGTGACGCCTCGATATTGAAACACTCGGGTGCTGTCACCTTCATGGAAGAAGGTCTTTTCCGTGTGGAAGAGTACTGTTTTGCGATAGACGCCCATCAGGCCGTCAGGGCTCACCACAACCTGGCTGATGTATAAGTGTCCATCGTCACCCTCCTCGGGAAGACCAGCTAGCAGGCATACACGATAACGCTGAGCAATACCTAGAAGGGTATCAGTTACAGATCCAGGAATGGGTTGCGTTAATCGCGTAATTCGGCTTCCCGCGGAATAGCCTGTGATTGACATCTCAGGGAAACAGATCAGCTGAACCCCTTGTTGGGCGAGTTTTTCCGCCCAATATTCGGTGTGAGCTAGATTCCGTTCTACCTTGCCAAAGGACGAAAAGAAATTAACAGCAGCGACTCTGAGAATGTCCATTGTACATCTTTCCTCATCGAGCATATTACTTGGCCTATTCAAAGTGTCTTCTTGCCCAATCCTTTTGTTCCAAGAGTGATCTTACTGCAGCCTCTTTTAGTTCTTGGAGGTTCTTCTCAACTCCAAGGAGTCTAGCAATTCGTTTTGAGAGGCGAGCCAAAGGGCTTTATCAATCCAAGCTAGACCCTGGCGCAGCATCTCCTCTTCAGAAAGCCTTCGCAATATCAATGCGGTCCTAGTAATGTCTCGCAGCCTATCCTTAGGTATGCGCTTCAGGATTTTCGCAACACTCAAACCCATGCTAGATACTAACACGCTCAGTCCTATTAAATGTGAGACCTGGTGTTACACCGACAGAACTAAAAGCTTGAAGAGCGGGTGAGGCGTGGTGGCTACGTCATGCCGAGAAAAGCCTTCATCGCTGTCGCCTTGTTGTTGGTCTGCTTAACCTTTTCCAGCGTCGAGTCAACACTAGCCCAGGAGGTCTTGGTCCCGAACGAGACCCGCAGGACAGAATACCTCTTCGGACGGGAAGACACCTTCATCTACGAACCCAACGACTACTACGCAGATTTAGAATCCGGCCATTGGACGGTACGAGTGGACATCAGCTCCTCGATGGGGCTCCAGGTGAAAATCACCGTAGCAGAAGACAGCAGCTTCACCATAATCATCGCGGAGAGCGGCACCGACTGGGGAAATTATCCCACCGTGGACTTCACGCTCAGCGCCTCCGACACGGTCTACATCCGTGTGGAGGAAAACTCGGTATACGGTGATTCCAGCGGCTTCTACGACATCGGCGTCTACGACGATGCCCACCTAGCAACCAACCCGCTGGGCTTCCTAGGCGACTTTTTCTTCATCATACTCCTGTCGTCCGTGATAATCGCGGTCATTATCATCATCGTCGTTGTGGTATTCATCCTCAGCGCACGCCGAAGCCTCGAGAAGATATCAAAGGAGAGCAGCTACGACCTCACCCGGCTTCCACGACGAACCCGCCGCATTCTCCGCGAACAGCTCCCCTCCACCTGCCCCAACTGCGACGGCGCCCTACACTACGGCTCCGTCCGCTGGGTGGGACCCCACCGCGCCGAATGCCCCTACTGTGGACACGGTGTCGAGCTAAAACTCGTCGAAGTCGAAATAGATAACAGCTAGCGGTGTCGAATAGGTTTGCCACAGCCCGGGCAGTATTTCTCGTCCCCAATGAGGGGGGTGCGACAGTTCGGGCACACTGTAGGCTCTGGAATGGGTCTCTCATCGATACTCGCTGAAATGGTGTGCCTCGGCCTTTCTGGCGGCAACGAGGTAAAGACAAGAGCGCCGGCAGCAAGGAAGAGGGATCCACTGATGAAGTGTGGGACAAAGGGCAGCCAGCCAGAATTCTGGAGCACAAGCTCCAGAACTTGCGTTCCACCAATGACAATCGGCGGGATAGTAATCACCCCAGCAATAACGAGCAACGCGCCGCTAGCCTTATGATTGGCATTCACCATGGCCATGCCTATGAATCCCAGAAACAAGCCGATGGTCTTGATCATTGGGGTTGCCATGAAACTCATGCTCAGCGTCATAAAGTCAATATCGGAACCGCCAGACATCCAACTAAATGAACTCCATGAGGCAAAAGACGTCACCTGAAAAAGGGTAAAGCCAAGGACGGCTATGCCTGCGAAGGTAAGGAAGAACCCAATTAGCGCTAGTATACCGGCGATACCTCTGAAGTTTTTGCGACTCCACGCACTTTCTTCTTTCGACATTTCATCAATCTCCCGTGAGGGTCCAATCACGTGGTCACAGGCTTGTTCACGCTAATAAAGATTCACCTTCCTGAACAAGGAGGTATTCACGCCAGATACACCTTGACAAAGGCGAGGGGT
>JABXGV010000159.1 GCA_016550485.1 archaeon | reverse complement strand
TTCATCTTAGCCCTTGTCATCGGTTATAGCTTCCAAGCAACGGCTGTGCTGGCCTCAGATTATGACTATACCCTCCGTTCAGCCTACATGTCAGTTGGTGCCGATGTTAGTGCAGATATATCTCCGACCCATAACACGTCTAGGGTAATATCAAGGGCAGAGAACATTACGGGAATCGAGTCCGCCACTGCTGTTTACTCTAATACAATGATATTGCCTAGTGATGTTGCAGGGTTTTATTTTAGCACGATAAATGCTATCGACCCGTCGCAATGGCTACAAACAGCATACTTCGAAGAATCTTGGTTTTCCCTAGTCTCAGCTAGTCAAGCCATTGCGTCACTAGCTAATAATAATTACACGATTATCCTAGATTATGCTCTAGCACGTCTACTTGTCGTTCCCCTAGAGAGCAGGCTCACCGTCATCATTGGTGGAAATACAACAGCAATACAATTAACCGTAGTCGGCTTTTTTGGCCCTTCACGGAGCACTGGTGTGCATCAAATGTCTCTTGTGCCAATACCACTGCTTGAGCAGCTCGGAGAAATAAATAACTCCAACTCACAGCTCTTAGCAAAGGCATCCTATGGGGCAAACATTTCGCGGATAACTGAGGAGTTAGAAGAATTTTCGGAAATTCAGGAAGTGAACTCAGTCATCGAAACCCTCACCGAATATTCGACAAGTCCTCTCCTGAGTGCTCAGAGAAATATCATTCGGATAGGGGTAGCGTTTACTTTTGTGCTAGCATCAATTGGCACCGTAATTGTTGTTACTTTCACTCTGAAGGAGAAGCAGCGGGAAAACGCCCTTATGGCAGCCCGTGGCCTCACTTTCCGGCAAACCGCTACACTCCTTATCGCTGAGAGTACAACTTGGATTGTCTTCGCAGTCTTGATTGGCGTTGTATCCGGTTCTATCGCCGCATATGGTGCTTTTCAAAACCTGCACGAAATAAATCTCTGGCTCCCCCGCAATCTCCTCACAATTATCTCACCCCAAGTCCTTCTATTCATAGGGGGATTAGTTCTTTTGTTGATTATTTGCGCTGTGGTGCCCATGCTATTGGCGGCACGACGGGCACAAACCGCTGTGGATGTGCTTCGATGAGGTGGACTAAGTAGTAACCAGTAAGAAATGTAAGGTGGTAAGATGTGGCGTTTATCTCTTGTACCGATGTAGTGAAGGTTTATCGGCTTGGACAAGTCGAAATATCTGCTTTACGTGGTCTCTCCATTAGCGTAGAAAAGGGGGAAATAATCGCGATTATGGGACCGAGCGGCTCCGGAAAGACTACGCTGCTAAACATTCTCGGAGGTTTAGACCGAGCTACTGCAGGCACCATAATGGTAGGCGATGTGTCATTAGGCTTTACACCGATTCCCCAACTAGTTAATTATCGTCGAAAGGTTGTCGGTCATATCTTCCAAACCCTTAACCTAATCCCTACTCTAACCGCTAAAGAGAACGTAGAACTGCCAATGATTGCTAATAAGGTGGGTCGAAGAGACCGCCAACAGCGTGCAGAGGAACTCCTTTCCGTTGTGGATCTAGCTGACCGAATGCACCATAAACCGGATGAACTTAGCGGTGGAGAACAGCAACGAGTCGCTATAGCCAGTGCGCTCGCTAACGACCCTCCCATTCTCCTTGCAGACGAACCTACTGGTGAACTTGACTCGGAAACCTCCAAGATTATCATCGATTACCTACTACAAATTAACAAAAGGTTTGGAAAGACCATCATCATGGTCACTCACAATCCGCTAGTAGCGGCTGCCACTGAGCGTATACTCCGCATTGAAGACGGAGTCATTGTAGCCAGCTACACTCCTGCTGATTTAGAAAAGGATGCAGAGGGACGCACAGTAAGTTATGTGGAAAAGCTTCGCTACCGCATCACCAAACTCAAAAAGGCGTTGGATACCCTAGACAGAAAAATCCGACGAGGGCAAATATCTGGAGACGAGTATGTTGAGGAGCGGCTTCGTCTTAAAGCAGCTATCCGTGGTCTTGAAGATGAGATACATAGACACGGAGCATGATTAAACAAGCCTAGCCCTTGGGGAGATTCCCTTAAGGCCACCAAGGTGAGGTGGCTACATAGCCGCTCCTCACGGGTTATCCTATATGGGGGGTACAGGAATTCTAGCCATGGATTTCGAGACTAGGCACCTGCGAGCCAGCAAGCAAATCCACCACTCGAAGAAGATACATCAGAAATCCACGAAGACTTTAAACCAACTTCTCACGAAACAGATACACTATATTCGACATAATAGAATTTGATGAAAAGGGAGTGCCATATATGCAGACGACAACAAATGGTCAGCAAGAAGAAGCCCATCAGGGCATGGTTCAGGTCTACACTGGTTCGGGCAAGGGAAAAACCACTGCCGCACTGGGTCTTGGGCTTCGAGCCGTGGGGCATGGATTTAGAGTCTACTTTATCGCCTTCATGAAAGGGCAAATCAAGTACGGTGAGCTAGAAGCAGTTAGGCGGCTGCCCAATTTTACGATTCGGATGTTTGGTCGCCCAGAGTTTGTAGACCGCCGCAACCCTGACCCGCGAGATATTCAGTTAGCGGAGGAAGCCCTCCAACATGCCCGGGAAATTATGAGTACAGGAGCCGCGGATTTCTTGATTCTTGACGAGGTGAACTGTGCCATTGACTGGGGACTAATCTCCGAGGAGGCTGTTATTGATCTAATTAAACAGCGTCCTCCTCAAATGGAGTTAATCCTCACTGGCCGCTACGCGAGGCCAGCGGTTATAAAACTAGCCGATTTGGTTTCCAAGATTATAGAAGTAAAGCACCCCTATCAGAAAGGGATTATTGCTCGGCGTGGCGTCGAATACTAGATATGAATTGCATTTTAATTAGTGGCAACCCTACTGTTAGTGAAGCTTCTGTGGATGGGTTTCTTTGCCTGATAAGCAGCGTACAAAACGGAAATCGGTTGCCAGCGCCCGTAGAGAATGGGAAAACAAGGTACTTCAACCATTTCTAGAGAAGGTTCCGGAGCGCCCAGTGGAGTTTGTAACAACCTCGAGCCAGCCGGTAAATCGCTTGTATTCACCGGAAGATATACAGGATTTCGACTATTCGCGGGATCTAGGGTTCCCCGGAGAACCTCCCTTTACTCGCGGGGTTTATCCGACGATGTATCGTGGTCGTCTGTGGACAATGCGGATGTACTCTGGATTTGGTACTGCGGAGCAGACCAACGAGCGCTACAGGTATCTGCTGGAGCAGGGGCAGACCGGACTTAGTGTTGCCTTTGATTTACCTACTCAAATCGGCTATGACTCGGACCACCCGATGGCCGCAGGAGAGGTAGGTAAATGCGGTGTAGCTATTACTTCAGTAGAGGATGCAGCTACATTATTCGAGGACATTCCACTCGACAAGGTAAGCACCAGCATGACTATTAACGCACCCGCGTCAGTTCTCCTTGCGATGTATATCGCTATTGCTAAACGGCAGAATGTAGACCCGAAGATTCTTCGTGGCACAATCCAAAACGATATTCTAAAGGAGTATATCGCACGCGGCACATACATCTTCCCGCCTGAACCCTCAATGAGATTAATCACAGACACTTTTTCTTATTGTCGTACTGAACTGCCCCGCTGGAATACTATCAGCATTAGCGGATATCACATACGCGAAGCTGGCAGCACTGCAATTCAAGAACTAGCCTTCACCTTCGCTAATGGCATTACATACGTCCAAGCTGCCATTGAAGCAGGCTTGAAGGTAGACGAGTTTGCACCTAGGCTTTCCTTCTTCTTTGGTGCACATAACGACCTCTTTGAGGAGGTAGCTAAATTCCGTGCAGCCCGGCGTCTTTGGTATCGCATCATGCGGGAACGCTTTGGTGCAGAAGACCCCCGCTCCTGGCTATTACGCTTCCACACGCAGACTGCAGGGTGTAGCCTCACTGCTCAACAACCAGAGAATAACATAGTGCGAGTGGCGATGCAGGCACTCGCGGCGGTTCTTGGGGGCACTCAATCGCTCCACACCAATTCTATGGATGAGGCTTTAGCACTGCCCACAGAAAAGGCGGCGACCATCGCCCTCCGTACACAGCAAATCCTTGCACATGAAAGTGGTGTTACTAATACAATTGATCCCTTCGCGGGGTCCTATTTCATAGAGAACCTAACATGCGAGATTGAGAAGGGCGTGGAAGCCTATTTGGGCCGTATCGACCAACTGGGTGGAGTATTGCGAGCTATTGAGACAGGCTACATTCAGCGTGAAATCCAAGAAAGCGCCTACCGATACCAGAAAGAAATCGAGACAGACCGGCGCACTGTGGTAGGTGTCAACAGCTTCATCGCCCAAGAGGAGGACCGTTCCATCGATTACCTCCGCGTTGACCCCGCAGTTGAAAGAGCCCAAAAACAGAAACTAAAACGGTTACGCAGCAGTAGAGATGGAAAAGCAGTGGAATCAGCACTGGAGAAGCTACAAGAAACCGCAGAAGGAACCGAAAACCTTCTTCCTCCAATCTTGCACGCAGTAGAAGTTCGAGCCACCCTTGGCGAAATCTGCGACGCTCTCCGAGCGGTTTTCGGAGAATACAAACCACAACCAATTTTCTAGGCTCCGCAACAATATTTATCAAAGAAAAACGAAGGAGCTAAATCGAGGAATTTTGATTATGCTAGTTAGTCCCTCGATATTTGCGCTAATCCAATTTGTCTTTGAAGTCGGTGTGTTTTTACCAAGTGCATTGCTCATGTTCAAGCGGTATCGAACCTACAGATTTCCCGCCTTTCAATACATGGCTATTGGCTTCGCTGCATTTTTAGCGAATTCTGTTCTTCGGCTCGTCTGTAACTTCTTCGCCCCAGGCTCAGATGCTTTCATCAAGATCCTGTGGCAGTGGTTGAACTTCTTCTTGGTGGGGGGCATAATGATGCTCTATTACAGCTTTTTCTCCTTTCAGGAGAGAAAACTGCCAGCCTGGGTGAACTTGGTTTCTATCCTAGGAGGCTGCGTGATGTGCGCTTTCATTAACCTCGATTGGATGACCGTACAATACGACACGGCCTTTAGTGTCTGGAATGTAGCATATGCCTCTGTCGTCAACGTTTTCGTAATCCCTCTCATTATCGTGTTCGTTATCGCCTTTATTTGGCCGACTCTTTCGAAGTTCCGGGGATCAAAACATCCCAAAGTGAGAAGGTCCACGGCGATTCTGCTGATGATATTTCCTATCCTGCTCCTGTGGGGTTTGTTATCCGGCTTCACTGCAAACCCAGCAATTCGCTTCATTCGCCCCTTCATCTTCACCTTCTGCTGGATCATCTGGTCACTCAATATTTGGCGGCGACCCCTTGACATGGTCTTCACAGACGCACGCTTTGAGCGTCTACTGGTGATGACCGGAACTGGATTACCTATCCTGCTCTACGATTTCAAAGAAAACGCACTTGAAGACCCGACCCTGATTTCTGGCCTCTTTGGCGCTTTGACAACAGCGCTTGAGAAGGCTATCGATATTGCTGCGCCACTCCAGTCCATAATCTATCAGGACCGGCTCGTGGCTGTCGAGAGAGCTGGTAGCCTAGTTCTCTGCGGAATCGGTGATGAACCTGACACGGCTTTGATGGTTGGACTGCGAGCATTCGGGGAAGGTTTCCTTGAGCGCTTTCCACAGTATAGGGATCCAGACAGGGATATTGGTAAGGTGACACCTCCTTCTCTAGAGGAAATTGCTCCAATAATCGATGAATCCTTTGAAGTTATTACCATCAAATAGCACGGAAATGATGAGGATTCTTACAATCAAGGTCGAAGTAAAACAACAATAATTGGGACCATAGTTAGCCCAAAGAGAGCACCTACCCAGAACACCCAGTTAATACCCCAAAGAAGCAAGGTAACACCCATAAGGATTGGACCTAAGGTTTGGCCAACTCGTAGGAGTGTTCCATTAATTGACATCAGTGCTGCGCGATGTTCTGGGGGTGCCAAACTAGCTAATAGTGTGTACAAACTGGGCATATTGAGGCCTTGCGCGATACCATAAATTGCTATGAGAAAAAGGAGCGGGAGGATTTTGATAGCAAATCCTAGAGTGGGAAATAGGAGGAGGAGTAAATCCCCGGAAACTGGGGAGAAGGGAATGAACATCAGCGCTAAAGCGTATAATGGGAAAGCTGCTAGAATTAGTGTTCTTTCTGAATAGCGCAGTGTAAGTTTTCCAACCTGTGTAGCGGTCAGCCCAGTAAAAATCGACATGCTGGCAATAACTAGGCCTATAGCCAACGGGTCAAAATAGAACGTTAACGTGAAGAACGTGGAAAAGTAAGTGATGATAACGCCGTAAAGCATAATGAAGGTTATTCCGCTTGCAATTAAAATCCCGAATACTTGGCGATTTCTCATTGCCCGCCAAGCGTGTCTTAGGTACTCTCTGAAGCTAGTTTTGTTTTCTTCTGGCTCTGGGTTCTCAAGTCCTACCAGAACAATGACTCCAATAGGAAGTGCGAGTAGAGGTAAGAAAAAGGGGAAATACCAGCCAAATACAGCGAGGAAGCCTCCCAAGGCGGGGTAGGCTGCTGTGCCAATACTAGTTACACTAGAGTTGTAGCCCATTGCGTTGGCTCTATCCTGACCTTTGTATAAATCACCGATTATCGTCAAGTTAAGGTAGCCTAGGGACGCTGCTCCAATCCCTTGGAGGAACCGGAAAATAAGAAGAAACAGGTAACTTGGCGCTAGGGCACATGAAAAACCTGCCAGGGCGAACAGAACCAATGAAGGGAGGAGGACGGTTTTTCGTCCTAGACGATCACCTAGAACTCCGAGAATAGGTGTAAAAATAACCCCTGGAAGAGTGAATGAAGACACTAGTAAGCTTTCTGTCCCTGTCGGGATGCCCCAAGCAATGGCGATTTCTGGCATAGCAGGGCTGATGCTGGCTACACCGAGCACAGCCATCAAGGTCACGCCAAAGACGATTAGCAGGTTCCTGTCTAAGTATAATCGCCTATTTTCTGAATCGGATTTTTGCCTGTCACTTCCTGCGCCCATAGCTCCTTCTTTAGCGTGTGAATCATTAATAAAGCTTGGAGTGGCTGTGAGAGCAGAAGCTTTTTTTGCGTATTTCGGTTTGTAGTGCCACGGAGGTTTCGGTTTAAGTATGCGTATTGCACATATTGGCATCGCGGTCAAGGATGCAGAAGCAGCCCTGCAGCTGTACCGCGATTTAGGCTTGGAACCGGATCATACAGAAATCGTGGAAAGTCAGAAGGTGAAGACGATTCACATTCCCATTGGTGATTCCAGTGTTGAACTCCTCGAGTCAACGAGCCCTGAGGGCGTTATTGCCCGTTTCATCGAGAAGCGTGGTGAAGGTTTACACCATGTCGCGATAGAAGTTGCCAATATCGAGGAGGCGCTCACTCGGTTAAAGGACGAGGGGTATAGGCTCATTGATGAGACCCCCCGTCGAGGAGCAGGTAACATGCTAATCGCCTTTATTCACCCAAAGAGTACGAATGGCGTTCTGTTAGAGCTCTGCCAGCGTGTGGGCTAATCAAGGTTGCTATCCGGTTTGAGGTTTTTTATGGTGAATCAGCCCGTCTCCGTTGATCCCCAGAATGATCCCTTTCAATACGCCTTTTCAAATACGGCTCGTATAGTTCTTCAAAGACTAGTGCATTTTAGAGTATTACCCTCCACAAACGTCTATGCAAAGACTCAGGGCGAAGCCGGAGAACCGGAGGGGCTAGTTGTTCTCGCGGATACCCAAACAGCGGGTACAGGTCGGTTCGCACGATCGTGGCATTCACCGCCAGGTGGGCTCTACTTCTCCATCCTCTTGCGTCCAAGTATGTTAACGCCTTCAGAGACGCAACTCATTACTTTGACTGTAGGTGTTGCAGTTGCCAAAGTCTTACAGCAAGCCTATGGCGTGCAGGCTACCCTCAAATGGCCGAATGATGTGCAGATTGATAGACGAAAGGTAGCGGGTATTCTTGCTGAACAAAGCCTCACAGGAGACCACGTTGAATACGTAGTAGTAGGCATCGGTGTTAACGTCAATATTCCCCTCGATGATTTCCCAGAGGAGCTAACGTCTAAAGCCACTTCGCTTCAAGAGGTTCTGGGGCACCCTGTCGAGTTGCCAAGGCTTTTTGGCTATCTAAGTGGTCAGCTAGAATATTGGTATATACGACTCCGCGATAAGGGCTTTCCTACCATCGCCCCACATTGGCGGAAGTTCTGTACACATCTGGGGAGAAGTGTAACCGTTACTTCATCTGAAGGAATCGTAAAAGGCATCGCACAGGATATCGCGCCCGATGGTAGCCTCATTCTCAGCTCACCCACCGGGAAGCAAATCCTACGATCCGGCGACCTTGATTATCACCCCGAGCTCCCATGAAAGGCGCTAGGAGCTTGACCATAGAAAATGGATATTGCAGTATTCTCTGGCCATGATTTCTTTGCCTTTTACCTTGAATTCTGCTACTGGCTTATCTCCAGGTTTTAGGAATTGACGGTAGCTTTTACCATCTACAATAACCTGAACCCATTCGATCCAGTGCTTGTCTGTCATCGGGTGAAGTGTTGAACCAACTGTCACGCGGATACCGTCTTTGGTTTCTTCAACCACGGGAACATGTTTCTCCGTAGTATAATCTGCTGTTTGTTCTTTCTGCAGTTCCATAGGCTGTCCACAGCATACTAGCGTTCCTCGCCCAGTATGGAGTACTTCTACAATATTTCCACAAATTTTGCATCGATAAACTTGGAATAATTCAGTCATCTTTTCTTACCAACCTTTCCGCTTTCCATTGAAACAGGTTTCATTTTGTAGTTGTCTTCTAGGGTGTCGACTGTTTTCTTTTAATAATTTTCATAAGAGTTTCATAGGTTTCTTCGCCCACGCATTCCTTCGCGTATTCACACCATTCCACACAAGACAGGGCATCGTTGTATACTGTGAAGCCGCAGTTTTCACAGTCCATCTTGATGTCATCGGAGAACAGTTCTATTTCCTCTCCGCATTTTGGGCAGGTCTTGTATTTGATGGTCGGTCGGCGGAGATCAGCTGCACCTGGGCAATCATCGAGCACCATTTGAACCAACTCGTAGTCTTCTATCGCCACTCCCATATATATGATTTTCTTTTTCTAAGATAATTATTGTAGATAATAAGTTTCTGACGACTGGATAGATCCAAGCTTTGCGTTGGCATCCTCTTCTCAGATTCACTTAATCTGTTGGTTCAAACATATCTTTTCCAACACCGCACACGGGACAAACCCAATCTTCGGGTATATCCTCGAAGGCAGTACCAGGAGCAATGCCACCATCCGGATCCCCTTTTTCTGGGTCGTAGATGTACCCACATGCGGTGCAGACGTATTTCTGTGCCATATCCATCACCAATTATAGGTTTAATTTCGTTTATTAAGTTGGCTCAGGGCCTCATTCTTTTCTTGAAGGTCGCCTTTTAACCACCAGTAATTTTTGAAGCTGAACCCGTTGATGTGGTCTTAGTCGATTGGTTCGAACATGTCTTTGCCTACACCACATAGCGGGCAGACCCAATCCTCGGGGAGATCCTTGAAGGGGGTACCGGGTTCGATGCCTCCATCAGGATCCCCTATCAGCGGGTCATAGACATAGCCACAAGCGGGGCAGATGTAATTCTGTGCCATTTCCAATCACCTATCTAGATTGCCTTTTTCTAGTATGTTTCACATTTCAATCTGAAGTAGGCTTGTGAGTGGTGGCAAGAAGGGCATTCCTTGGGTGGTTTGGTGCCTCGGTGTTGATATCCACACTCCATACAGACCCAGTCGACTTCTTCTTCTTTCTCAAAGAAGGTGCCTTCTTCTACTTGGTTGAGAAGTTTTTGGTAGCGTTCGGCATGGTGTTCTTCGGCTTTTGCAATGGCCCGCAGGCGGACTGCGATTTCTTTGAACCCTTCTTTTTGAGCTATCTTGGCGAAATCGGGATACATCTCGCTGTATTCGTAAGTTTCACCGGCGATAGCGGCGCGAAGATTGTCTGCTGTTGCACCTAGTATGAGTGGGGCCTCAGCGTCGACCCCGATGGCATCTGTTGTCTTGCGTAGCTTCTGAATGAATTCAAACAGCGTACTGGCATGTTCAAGTTCTTGCTCTGCTGTTTCACGGAAAATTTCTGAAATCAGCACATAGCCTTCCTTCTTTGCGATTTTTGAATACATTGTGTATCGGTTTCGGGCTTGGCTTTCACCGATGAAGGCTT
>JABXGV010000158.1 GCA_016550485.1 archaeon | reverse complement strand
GCTGCTCGGGTCCTGGGATTTTTTGAGCTTTCCAATGCCCGAAGAGGACTGGGGGGGGCTGTGGAGCTCCTATGAGCAAGCACTAGGTCCGATTCCATAAGGGTTTTAAATATGTATTACTATATAGTATATATAGCGCCTAAGGAGGTCCAATCTTGACAATAGAATCAAAACTAGAATCCCGTTTACAGAGGTGCAGTGTATGTGGTCACATTCGCTGCAACCGATGCCGTGCTGGAGAACACCAAAGAGAGAAAGGGTTCTGCTGTCAGTGCCGTCACTTAGGTTTTAAGAAATAGCCTAGCCGAAGAGACTAATCATCTATCACGCAGTCAGCAACCCTTATTAACTGACGCTAGACACCGTGTAACTAAGGTGTGGTTTTACGATGGCCCGGAAATGCAGCTACTGCAGACACGTTGAATGCACGAAGTGTCGAATAGAACAGAAAAAGGGTAAAATCGGCTATTGCTGTAGGTGTCATAGGACAAAGGTCATGAAGTGACCCCGTAACAGCAACAAGTTAATTATAGGAACAATACTGTGTACTACACTGACCTGCTTATGAGATATATTTCATTGACAATGTGAGGTTAGAACAATGACCGTTGTAATCAAATGGCTGGGACACGCTGCCTTTCAAATCAAAGCCATAGAGAAAATCATTTACATCGACCTAGAAAAGAGTTCACGACCCGAGGAAAAAGCCGACCTGATTCTTGTCACCCACTCACACTTCGACCACTGCGATCCTGCAAAGATTGCAGAGGCTCGCCAAGACGCAACCGTCATCATAGCACCGGCAGATTGTGTGGAGAAAATCGGAGGAACCGTCCAGTCCCTTGAACCAGGAGACGAAACAGATATCGACGGAATTCATGTGAAAGCTGTTCAGGCCTATAACGTGAAGCGGTTCCGGTCACCCGGGAAACCCTTCCACCCAAAGGGGTTAGGTGTCGGTTACCTTATCACAGTTGAGGGAAAGGTCATTTACCATGCTGGCGATACCGACTTTATCCCTGAAATGGAACAACTCGGTAAAGTGGATGTGGCTCTCCTCCCCACCGGTGACACTTACACCATGGATGACCTAGATGGGGCAGAAGCCGCCCTGACGATCAAACCAAGAGTCGTCATTCCAATGCACATTTGGAACACTAACCCTGAAGTCTTTCGGCGTCGAGTAGAGGCCGCCTCCGATATTCACGTGCAAATATTAGAGCCAGGGAAAGAATACAGATTAGATTAACTCCAAACTCTTGTAGCGAACATATCCTCTGGAAGATACAGGAAGCCTGCAGCTTACACTAGGTGCTAGTTCGAAACAGGTTTATTTGGTGTTATCGAGCTATTTCCCGACCGCATCCCTGTAGAGTTGCTCGAAGAAGTCACCAAAGAGTTTTTGTCGTGCCTTCCAAGAGTCCTTGCTTTCCTTGGCCTCCTTACATCGTTCAATGGTGAATTTCCAACCACGCTTTTTCTCTGGGTTCTCAGCAAGCGTTTGTTTGATGCGCACTGTCCGCCTCTTGTTGTGAAACTCGTAGATCAGTTCGTATGGCACGTAATTCTCGATTGCCCCTCGCGCCAATGAGGCTATGCTCGAGCCGAAGCCTCCCTTGGCTGCCCGGAAGGCAACGCCGTTTTCGGTAAGGATTAGGTGACCGTACTTCCGGTCGCCACCAAAACCGGTCTTCTCTATAGTCGCGCGCGAGGTGTAAATGATTGTATCTCCCTTTGGGACAAGGTCGAGGAGCCTTTGATCAAGTATTGCTATTGGTGCGTAGAGATGTTTCTCAGACATGATAAACCATCCTTAGAGTGTAATCCCCTTAACGAAATAAAAGAGTTACTGCGGAACCAGCGAATTCCAAGCCCCTCCACCCTTTTTTTTACTCAAGAACGTGATTACCTCTAGACTTATTTCTACGTAGAACCTGAGGGAGTAGACTGGATGTGGCTAGATGATTCTTCTAAACCCAAATAAGTACAGGCGCCAATATCCTGACAAACGCTCCCAAGAGATAATGCTCAAAACCATCGAGTGGTTCGAGAAACGCGGAAAACAGAAACTCAAGGAAGACGACCACGCCCGGAGCTTCTACACCGACTTCATCGAATTCCAAAAGCGGGAAGGACTCTTCGCAACCCTGCTCACACCCCCAGAATACGGTACAAACACGGACTGCCGCTGGGACACCTGGCGAAACTGCGGATTCAACGAAATCCTCGCCTTCTATGGACTTGCATATTGGTACACTTGGCAGGTTTCGATTCTTGGGTTGGGCCCCATCTGGATGAGTAAGAACAAGGAACTCAAACGCAAGGCTGCCAAGCTGCTCAAGGAGGGGAATGTGTTTGCGCTTGGTCTGTCAGAACGGGCTCATGGTGCAGACATCTACTCAACTGAGATGACCCTCACCCCAAAGGGCGATGGCACCTACACAGCCAATGGTCGGAAGTATTATATTGGCAATGCCAATGTAGCGCCGATGGTTTCGACTTTCGGTAAGATGGCTGATACTGGTGAATATGTATTCTTTGTCGCTGATTACCGGAACCAAGCTTATGATTGCGTTCAGAACGTGTGCTATAGTCAGAACTACGTGGGTGAGTTTGCTCTGAAGGACTACCCGGTCACCGACGCTGACATCCTAGCCCGTGGTCACGAAGCTTGGGATAACTGCCTTAACACGGTCAACGTGGGGAAGTTCAATCTTGGCTGGGCCTCGATAGGTATCTGTACGCATGCCCTTTATGAAGCAATTAATCACGCTGCCAACCGTCGCCTCTATAACATGTACGTAACCGACTTTCCCCATGTTCAACGCATGTTCGTCGACGCTTACACTCGACTTGTTGCCATGAAGCTCTTCGCCCTACGAGCCGCTGACTACATGCGTGTCGCCTCCCTTGAGGATCGGCGATATCTCCTGTATAATACGCTGGTTAAGATGAAAGTGACATTGCAGGGTGAGGAGGTCATCAACCTCCTCTGGGATGTTATTGCCGCGAAAGGGTTTGAGAAGGACACCTACTTTGAGATGGCTGCTAGGGATATTCGAGCCCTGCCCAAGCTGGAAGGGACTGTCCACGTGAATCTCGCCTTGGTGGCCAAGTTCATCTTGAATTACTTCTTCAATCCCGGTACACTCCCAGAAGTACCTAAAATGGATGTAGCTCAGAATGACGATTTCCTGTTTACGCAGGGACCAACACGAGGGCTTGGCAAGATTCAGTTCCACGAGTATTCTGTTGCCTTTGACAGCTACAATCTACCCAATGTCCAGATATTCAAGGAGCAGGTTGCAGCCTTTAAGGATTTGCTGGGTCAAGCTACTCCTGATGATGCTCAGCGGCGCGACACCGATTTTGCCATGACTGTGAGTGACCTGTTCGCTCTAGTAGCCTATGGTCAGCTTATATTGGAGAATGCCAAGATTTACAAATTGGATAATGAAGCAGTTGACCAAATCTTTGATTTCATGGTGCGAGACTATTCAGCCTTTGCCCTGCAGCTTCACAATAAACCGAGTAGCACTCCGAAGCAGATGGAGTGTTGCCAGCGTATGATCAGAAAACCAGCTGTTGACGAGAAACGGTACCAGAAGGTCTGGAAGACAGTACATGCCTTGAAAGATGTATACCAGATGAACCCCTAGTCAGCGTATTTGG
>JABXGV010000157.1 GCA_016550485.1 archaeon | reverse complement strand
TGCTTTTTAAGTTTGTATTGAGGAGGATATGGGACTACAACTCAATTAACGGAAACGAGTTGGATAATTTGAATAGGACTGTAAAAACTTCTTGCGTAGCGCTGTTCTTCTTCTCAATACTTCTCGCTCTAGCACCAGCAACATCAAAGGCTCTCCCACCGAGTACCTACACCCCTGGCGACGAATATGCGTTATTCGGTCACACCTTCAATGAGGAATACTGGACTGATCCCCAAGTTCCTATAGTGACACCCAATGGTACAGCGAACTTCATTGCCAGCTATGTGAACTACTCTAGCACCGTAGGTAGTTTTCAAGCGATGCTAGTTGCCCTCGGCATGGTAAATCATAACAACGGTCAAAATCTGACCCTGCCCTACCAGCTCTTTGGCCTTCATTTCACGACCCCGAATAGCAAGGACATCTTCGTGGGTGCCCTTCTAGCCTTTCTCTATGCATGGAATGATACCATCGACAACGGATATCCTGATAACACTGAACTCAAATGGTTCTTGTTGCCCTATGGAATCGATAGTGGAACACTTCCCTTGCAAATCGATGCCATCACAGCAACAAAGATTGATGACGGGCACTACCAGTTCGGTGTCAGTTACAAGAATCTCTACTTGCGTATCGTAAACGCCACCAATCCTGTCGAGTTCTTAATCGACCTCATTATTCCTTGGCGTACACTCACTATCAGTGAATTCACTGTCACTTACGATATCCAAGTTAACACTACCTCAGGCGAGATTACCGCTGAAACCTTCTATACGATAGGACAAGTCCAAAATGCCTACTGGTTTGGATTTCCTGTTCCTGATCCCCTACAATTCCTTGAAGGTATAGGAATTGGTGCTGCTCACTTTGCTGTCATCTTCGCTTCGGATTATGATACCCAGTTACCGGGTACTACTACGCCAACCAATGCAACCAACTGGGACTTTGCAAACGTCACCGCTGATAATTCAAGAGTTTTCGCTATAGGCACCCGAGGGACCTATGATGTGCTCAACGAAACCGGAGGCACCCCATATACTACCGTCAACTCCAGTCTACCTGCCTATATCGGCGCAGTGACTGCCAACCTCTTCTCACCAATCGATGCGTTCCTCGTCGGGTGGCAATTACCTTTATCCGCTGACATCTTCAGCGTCTTTGCTTACGCGATGAGTAGTGACCTTCAGAGCCAGTTCAGCGGGCCGCTTGATCTCTATCTAAACGCTACAACGACATTCGGAGCTGCACCGTTTTGGTATGGTGTTATGTTCCCTGAATGCCATGGCTACCGCGTCGTACATGATCCTACATACACCGCTTATTCGAACATCATCCAAACGGGCACTACGCCGCCTCCACCTATTCCTGGCTTCCCACTCGAAGCTGTTGGTATAGGTTTGGCTACTAGTTTGGGTGCGGTCTTTCTTGTACGGCGTCGTCGCCGCAAGCGCTAAGCCCTTACCCGCTCGGCTAGCGCTCTAGTCGGGCGGCGCTCCTTCTTTTTTCAAGGCTTTTGGTTCAGGAAGTAGGGCAACGGTAATATTTTTTTAGTAAAAGCATAATTTATGTTAAACCTAGAGCGTAAAGGAGAAGCCATCATGCCCGTCAGAGACATCATCGAGATAGACGAAGAGAAGTGCAATGGATGCGGCGAATGCATACCCAATTGTGCCGAGGGATCTCTACAAATCGTTGACGGAAAGGCCCGCCTGGTTCGAGACGACTTATGCGACGGACTAGGTGCGTGCCTAGGACATTGCCCTCAAGGGGCACTCCGCATCATCAAACGAGAAGCCCCCGATTTTGATGAAGAGGTGGTAGAAGAACATCTCGCTCAACTCGGACAATGTAGCGGAGGATGCTCGCCGGTGGTCGTTGACGCCACTGGACATTCAGGAATAGCGGAGAAAATCGATGCTTCTGCTGTTCCCTCCGCTCTACGTCAATGGCCCATCGCCTTAAGACTCGTTCCAGTGAAAGCGCCCTACTTCCAAAACGCAGACTTACTGGTCACTGCAGATTGTGTCCCCTTTGCCTATGGTAACTTTCACCAAGAGTTCCTACGAGACAAAGTTATGGTCTTTGGGTGCCCAAAATTTGATGACGCAAGAGGCTATCTCGACAAATTAGCGGAGATTATCAAAGTAAACACTATCAAAAGCATAACCCTTGCCATCATGGAGGTTCCCTGCTGTTCAGGGCTCCAACGCATTGTAGAGCTGGCCCTGAAGGCGTCTGGCAAGAGCATTCCTCTTCACTGTACAGTCATCACCGTTCGTGGCGAAAAGACGGCACACGCGTAATGTTCGTATACTCATTCTAGAGTCCTCTCCTGATCTAGAACCCTTATTTTGCTAGCTAGCAGCCCCCCTCATAGACCACCCCTCCCTGTAACATGAACAAATTTAACTGAAGCCAGAGAAAGGCTGTGTTTGCCCAGTTTAAAGGGCGTTACTGTTGTAATGTTCTAGTTGAAGCGCGATAGGAGTTGGTGCTGTGCGGCAACCGAAACTTGGTTTACTCAGTCAAAGCGATTTGGCATTATTCCTTGATTATTATGAATTAACGAGTGCCAAACCAGATTTTGAGTATGGGAAGCAGACGACTGTAACAGAGGAGTATTTTGTTCGTAGCATACCCTTTGGAGCCTACCTTATCGCTGCAGGATTGGAACAGGTAGTCGCTTTCACTTTGAACATTAATTTTGAGGAAAAGGACCTAGGATGGTTGGAGGCTACATCGACTCCGGATTTCAGAAATGGCTTTCTTGATTTCTTGAAAGAGTTCCGTTTCAGTGGAGCTATCCATGCTGTGCCTGAAGGAACGATAATGTTCCCTGGGGAACCGATGCTAAGTGTCACAGGCCCCGCTATTGAGGTCCAGCTTCTTGAAACCTATATACTCAATGTTATGAACTTTCAAACACTCATTGCTACAAAGACTGCTAGGATAGTTGATGTAGCTGAGGAGCGTACTGTTGTAGATTTTGGTGCACGTCGTGCTCATGGACGAGATGCTGCCCTACTGGCTGCCCGTGCCTCCTATCTTGCGGGTGCAACTGGTACATCGCTTGTAATTGGTGGAAAAATATGGGATATACCTTACATTGGTACAATTCACCACGCTTTCATCCAGAACCGCCCAACTGAACTACAAGCCTTCCGGGAATATGCAGAATGTTTCCCCCACAATACAATTCTGCTGGTGGATACCTATGACACGCTCGAAGGTGTTCGGAATGCATGTATTATTGGTCGCGAATTAGACGCCCAAGGTTACAGGCTACAGGGAATCCGCTTAGATAGCGGCGATTTAATCGCCCTAAGTAAGGCAGCCCGCAAGATTCTTGATGAAGCCGGATTCAAAGATGCGAAGATCTTTGTTAGTAGCGATTTGGACGAATATCGAATTCAAGAGATGGTTGAGGCAGGAGCTCCCGTTGATGGGTTTGGTGTTGGGACAAGATTGGTTACAGGGGCTAACTATAACCCCTTAACTGGCGAAGGAGGGCCTTCCGCATTATCTGGGGTTTACAAGTTGGTAGAACGACTTGATAAAGATGGGAACCCTATTCCGAAGTGGAAGTTGAGCCCAGGGAAAGTGTTACTACCCTACAGGAAACAGGTGCACCGACACTACAACCGATAAGGTCTGTTCCGGCGTGATACCCTTGCACGTTGGAACGAACCCATTCCTAGTGGCATACCACT
>JABXGV010000156.1 GCA_016550485.1 archaeon | reverse complement strand
ATTGGAGGTATTTTATAGGATCAAAGCAAAGGAAAACGATCATTAAAACAAGTCGGTGGGAAAGTTAGGATAGGTGGTTTCAGAGGCTACCGCGAAGCGGTTGAGTTCTACCAAAAGAAGTCTTGAATAGAATAATGCCGATTGCTACTGTCAGCTCTGGCAAGAAAGCTATAACTTCAGCATACTGTAACCAGGTACATCATATAGGAGTCTAGCGAAACTGCCGGTTCTCATTTTCAAATGATGGATGATTAATTATTCCGCAATTCGTCAATTCCTACCAAGGACTGATAGTGTGGAATTCAGTTAGAACTAGTTGTCGGACCCTCATGCCGCATATTTCTTATTGACATCCTTTTCCCGAAAGATAGAATAAGAATCATAAATGAGGCAGGTATGTAGCCTATCGATTGCCACTCTGGAAGAGACACCTCACATTGGAATGCGGAATGCTTCAGTCGGTATTGCAGCGCCTCCTCTAACTTGAAACTTTCTCGCAGTATCCTGCCTTCCGTACAAACCATTCACTACTGATTAACAAGCACAGAAAACCTCTGGATTAAGCCAAGAGGAGAGGTTTTTCAGAAGATGCCATTACTTAGCCTGAAGGGGATTTCTGGACCCTGTTGGAGGCGCTTAAATTCTCTTGCCTTTCTCCCAACTCCGCAATTGGAGGAGTCTGATGATTGAGATGCTTATAAGAATACCGGGACCAACATTCCTAGGGTACTTCATATGCTTATCATTTGTCTGCATTCTGCTCGGTAGGCTGTGGGTAAATGCGGACGGCTCGACCCAATATCCCCTTCCCGAGCTCACCCGTTTCGATCCTCTTTCTGTCGCAGCGTTACGGGGAAGCTGGGCCTCGGTCATCCGGACAGCCATTTTTAGCCTCTGGAACCGAAAGTTAGTCGAGATTAAAATAACGAAGCACTGGTGGAAACGAGATGAAATTAAGATTATAAGGATGCCGAAACGAAAGGAAGTATTAAGCCCTATTGAGGAGGAGATCTATCGACTCTTGCTAACACCGAGCGAACCCAGCGATCTGCTCCAAGATACTGGCTTCCGGGAGCGAATCCAGGGACATCTCGAACCCATCAACAGACAATTAAAAGAACTGCACCTGGTCCGAAGCGCGTCGGATCGGTTCCGTGCTTGGATCGCCACCCTAGTGATGGCTCGTGTGATTGGCGCAGTGGGAGGAACGAAGCTTTATCTTGGAATTACACGGGGCCGTCCCGTGCTCTTCCTCATTATTCTCCTCATTGTCTCGTTGATTGTCCTCTTTGGGGTTCTTAAACCCCAGGCGATATTCACTAAGCTTGGGCGCCACTACCTCAAGGAGCTCCAGGAACATTTCGGCTGGGTTAAGGAGTCGCTTGAAGCGGGCTCTGCTCCCGAAGGAATTGATCCAACCTTAGCAATTGCGATATTTGGTGTTGGAATCTTGGCGGGGGCCTCCCGCTATAGTCCCTTCAGCGAAGCTTTTTCGTCAAGTAAGTATGGCTGGGGTGGTGGCTGCGGAGGTGGTGGCTGCGGAGGTGGTGGCTGCGGAGGCGGCTGTGGTGGTTGTGGAGGCTAATTTCTATGAACTTAAGAATAAGGACATCCAGTAGATGTCAGGAAGGGCCATACATCCCACGACGCTTGCTGCTCCAGTGGCATATCACTGAACGCTGTAACCTTCGTTGCTCCCACTGCTACCAGGAATCTTACTCTGGAAAAGAACTCGGACTTGAAGACTTGCTCGAACTGATGGCTCAATTTAAGGATTTACTGAAATTCTGGAGACATGAAGAAAATGGGCAGCGGGTAGGCGGGCACATAACTGTCACAGGCGGAGAGCCCTTTGCTCGGCGAGATTTTCTAGCCTTGCTCGAGGTCTTTTCTGCCAATAGCAAGCACTTTAGCTTCGCTATCCTTACCAACGGAAGCTCCATCGATTCCGCCATGGCTCGGGAGCTCCGCAAATTGGGCCCCCGCTTTGTGCAGGTGAGTATCGAGGGGGCACAGGCGACTCATGATAAAATACGCGGCGAGGGTAACTTTGAACAAACGGTTTCCGCCCTGAAACATTTAGTTCGGGAACGCATTCGTACCTTCATTTCGTTCACTGCCCACCGGGGCAATTTCCGCGAATTTGCCGAGGTTGCTCGATTGGGAAGGAGACTGAGGGTGTCTTGTGTCTGGGCTGATCGACTCATTCCCTGGGGGACCGGCTCGGCAATGAAGGAACTGGTGCTTACGCCAGATGAGACACAAGAGTTCTTTGAGATTATGAAAAGAGCTCGCAAGAAAGCAACCCTTTTCCGGAACGGACGGACTGAAGTCTCGATGCATCGGGCTCTTCAGTTTCTGGTGGGGGGCGGACAACCCTATCACTGCACTGCTGGCGACACGTTAATTACCATCCAACCCAACGGCGATCTCTACCCGTGTCGTCGAATGCCCATCTGTGTGGGAAACCTGATGGAGACAAATCTCTTCGAACTCTACTACAACAGCGAACTCCTTCGTGCTCTTCGCAACCGAGATCTCATAGGCGACGGTTGCCGAAATTGCTTTTACGCTACTCTATGCCGTGGAGGACTCAAGTGCCTATCGTACGCACTAACAGGAGATCCGTTTCAGACCGATCCCGGTTGTTGGCTAGCATCAACCGAAGACCAGGTTGCGAGTCTTAGGATGAGCATCGGCTCAAAATTGTGACAAGGAAGCTGAGGGGAGTTAACACCATTCTAACTGATAAGGAGAGCAGTATGAAGGAATCAATTGATTTATCAGGAACCAGAGTTGGAGCTGATGAAGCAGCTGCTGTAGCAGAACTCTGCGAAGCGCTTCAGAATGCCCCGAATCTCAACATCCAGTCAATCATTCTCTATGGCAGTGCCACCGGTCAAGAATATCGACCCGGGAAGAGTGATATCAATCTTCTTATCATCGTTGAGCGAATCGACGTGGCAATTCTCAAAGGTGTGCTCGACCCTATAATGCGCGGCCGGCAGTACGGTATTTCTCCATTCTTTATCACAGAGGTGAACCTCCGTTCATCGGCCGACGTATTCCCAGTAAAATTCCTTGTAATGCAAGAGTCATACAAAGTGCTGCTCGGACGGGATGTTCTCGGGGAGCTTGAAATAAAGCGCGAACATCTGCGTCTGCGCTGTGAGCAGGAGATTAAGAATCTCCTCCTTCGGCTTCGTCGCCACTACATTATGTCTGGAGGCCAAAGGCTGAACGAAATGATGACCACTACGGTTGTAGGCTTTCTTGAGACGCTGCGTGTAGTGCTCTCTATCACTCACGGTGAGCTGCCTTCGCGGGAGGAGGTCGTAGCCACCGCAGCCAAGACCTTTGGGTTTGATGCGGAGATATTGCGAAATGTCAGAGGTCTGCGTGACCTTGATGTTTCACTCACAAGGGAAGAAGCTGAACAGCTCTATGACAAGTTTATGGCGACAGTCGAGAGAGTTGCACAAATAATAGATCAGATGGACTAGAGTCGGATTCAGCAGACCGACAAAATAAAATCTAACCAGGAAAAACTAGCCCGAACGCTATTTCCGTCTCTGTTCTTTTTTGTCGATTTCAAGATGGACTATGGTACTAAAAGCTAATTTAGGTCATGGAATATTTGTATCGCAATTAAATAGATTAGCGCTGCCGCGAAGTCTTCGCGAAATCGCTTGGAGTGGCCAAATCGGTTAGTGCCAGCCCTCAACTCGAGACCCCCAAGATCTTGTGGTTTTCATAATCTAGTCTAAGGGTTTGACTACTGCTATGAACCTCTAAATTGCCCTTCTCATAGATTTGTAGTGGACTAAATTCTAAAGACGTGAAAGGAAGCGTTTCTTTCCTTGATATCCTTGGGTCATTAATGGGTGTTATTGTGATT
>JABXGV010000155.1 GCA_016550485.1 archaeon | reverse complement strand
GGTCACCTTCCTGAAGGAGGCTCAACAGCGTGTGAAGGGTAAAGCCAAGGAATACTTTGCCAAGGCTATCGAGCAGTATCGGCAGGTCGCTGAGCACCTAGGTAAGGTCGCGGAGTTGTTTCCCTTCCAGAAAGACGAGTTGACGATGGACCCCATTAAGGTGGATGAGACCAGCCGCCAGGCTGTGGAGCGGCTCAGAGCTGCCCGAGACGCAGAAGCTGAAGGTCTCCAGGTCCTTGAGAAGATTGCCGAGAACCTCTAGATGCAGGGCATCGGCGCTTCCTTTTTTTCTCCTTCTTTTCAACCTAGCTACTTTACAGGGAACCTGACATTGAGGTTTACACCTACACTCTTCTTTTGTCATTACCTGTGACAAATTGAACTAGTCAGGTTCTCTAGCATGAGTTACCTTAGGTTATCGTGTAATGTGGGTTCAGTGCCGCTACTATTGATTTTTTATAGGATTAACTACCTTCATTCAGTTAGGGAGGTATGATGCCTAGAGCAGTATTGACTGAGCAGTTCTACATCCCAGTCAAGGAGCTTGATCCTGATTTGGAGGCTTTGATTCCCCCTGATGAGAGAATCAGCTACACCTCCATGATTCAGGCTCAGGAAATGGGTCTGATGAAGCCGAAGAAGTATGGGCAGCTCGTGTTGACTGGAACGGGCTTTGCCTTCAGAGTAGGAAAACGGGTAAGGGCTGAGGAAGGGCTGTTGACGGATATCGACCAGGACTATGTTCCGTATTCGGTGGTGTTTGACCTCCACAATAGGGGGAAGGCAGTCAAGTTTCGATACGCGCCTGAGAATAGCCCGAAAGAGAGACGGGGATGGGTGTTCAAAGTCCAATGTTGCACGGAATTCGGGGAAGCCGCGGATGCCTTTGAGGAGCGACAATCCCTGTTTGGCGGGTTCTTTGAGCATCTCTACAAGCAGGCAACAGGTGTTGGACGTGCCCGAGAGGGGTTACACCTCTTCGCCTCGGTCAAAGAGTTTCGTGAGAAGCTCAGGGACGTTCTACCTCCGGAAGACACGATTTATTATTCCTCCCCTGCAAAAATTATTAAAACTGGGTTTGGCGGCGCTGGTAGGCATGGGGTGGTCGTTCTCACCGATACGGGTATCGCCATCTGGGGAGCAAGTCCCCAAGCGTCTCCCGTTTCCCTCTTGGACTTTTCTGGGATGGCTGACTCCTTCAAAGGTCAAGCTTATGACTACATCCCTTATGAGATAATTCTCAAGTTCAAGGATCTTCGGAAAAAAATCCGGATTATCCACTCGCCCCGGGAAGGAACGGGAGGAAAGCGAGGGTGGATTCTGAAAATAGTCCGTGCGAAGAATGAGAGTGAGGAGTCTTGGATTCGGCGGAGACTTCGATTCGGTGAAATCTTCGAACAACTTCGTTCAGCGAGAGTCGAGGAAGTCGCGGGGATCGTACGGAAGGCACAGACCCAGTTGGGAGGTCCCTTTTACGTACCTGTCGAGCTGCTCCCCTGGGAACTCAAAGCGCTGGTTCCCCCCAAGGATTTGATCCGTTATACTTCGAGAGCCCTTATCAGACGGAAAAGCCTCATTGGGGGATTGTCCCAAGAAGGGATGCTTGTGCTCACCGATGCTCATTTCGTCTTTCGGGCACCCGTTGTAACCCGCACGGATGCTCTTAAGGGCGCTGTTTCCTACGAGCTCATCACCGAGTTCGAGAACAAAGGCGAGACTGTTAAGCTCAGGCATCTCCTTGAGGAGCGACCCAAAGAGAGCCAAGAACTGGAATTCAGGGTCAAACAGTGCAGACAGTTTTGGGAAAGCCGAGAGTCCTTTCACAAGCGAAAGAGCAAATTTGGTGATGTCTTCGAGGAACAATACCGGTTAAGCACTGGCGCCTAGCACCCGCTGGCCTACCTCAAGTTAGTGTACGAATTTCAAAAGAATAGCTGACAGAAGAATTCTCGATAAGACCCGTGATATAGTCTAGCGAGGTGGTTGATAGCACCTCTGTGCCTAGGCTTGGTCATCTGGGTAGATAGCGGATAGCGCTGAGGGCGCTTCCGACCTGTACTTTGACCAGTTTCTGGATGGGGATGACCTCAAAATCTGTCCCCTTGAGGAGGGTTGTGATGGTGTGTGCAACCCATTGATTGAGTTCTGATTTCGTTTTTTCCAGTAGCCTTTGTGCTGCTGGAGTGGTCGGCGTTGCGTCATCACAGAGCCGGGCGACCATTGCGGGGAGCAAGACGCGATAGTATTTGCTGGCGACTTGTGAGTCGAAGGCTTGGGCGACTGTTGCCTTGCCCTCGTACATCGCGGCGGTCTTCGCATGCTGAAGCCGTGGGGCTATTCGTTTCTCATAATTATCAATGGCATCGGCAACTGCGGTAAATATCCTCGAGGTGGAATCGCAGTATGGTCGTATCGCCTTGAAGTGGAGTTGGACGTACCTGTAGATTTCGAGGGCGTGGTCAAGATTGTCTAGCCGGAGTTGTCTCCGGTCGTATTCTGTGGCTGAATCATCACCCAAGGCTTTGTCGTAGAAATAGGGCATTTCGCACACCAATGTGAAGCCTTTGCCTTTGGTGGCTTGGAGCAGGTAGTCATCGGAGGAGGTTCCACACTTTATGAGTTGGTGGGGGGCTTTCGAACCGTTTGCCTCATAGAAGTCATAGAGGCTTTGGATTCCGAACATCTGGAAGATAGCGGGGTGCAGCTTCTTGATATAGGGTGCCTCGGGCTCACCACGGTGTAGGGGTAATTGCTCTCGTGCCGCCATCCGGGTGAGGTCAGGGTACAGTTCCTTGATGCTGTGGGTGATGTACCAGTATACGCCACAAAAACCAGCATTGTGGAGGCTGAACATGAAGTCGGGTTTGGTCTGGTCAATGATGCGCATAAGGGCTTGTGTCTCGGGGGGTGGGTTGGAGAAGGACAAGTGTTTGTAGTGGACGGGAAAAGTCCACTCGATTTGTTCATGGGAGGCTGGGCGGTAAAAGTGCCGGGCATACTTGACGGGGTCGAATTTGCCTTTGAACCAGCCTTCGTTGAGGGCGGCGCCATCGGGGTCAACGGCCTTAATCAAATACCACGTATAGCCGAGGGTCTGGGTGATGTCCGGATGCTCTGCGAGAAAACGGGCAAGGAATTCGACGGTGAGGCTCCCAATCGGCTCGTTGGGATGGGGGAAGGCGAACAGGAGGGCGGTTCTGGTCCCTTCTCCGATCTTCAGACTCAAAATTGGTCGTTCTGCAGTGGATGCCCCAATTGTCAGCAAGTCCACGTGGGCAAATTCCGCTGCTAGGTGTCGACTAGAGTCGTCGAGTTCGTCAACGGTCAGAAACTCCTTATACGCAGGTACCTGGTCCAATATTTCCTTGTACACGGTGAAGCCCCCGATTACTCGTTCATGAGTCACATCTAGGTTATGGATTGAATTGATAGTATATGCTATATTATTACCTAACTTGTAATGCGAGTTTAGTGCTACCTTCTTTTACCGAGTCTGTAGGTTGTCTAGTCAAGAGCTAATGGTGTTGATTTATGGCTACTTGAGAGTTCCCAGAATATTAGCCACAGTTTGAAAGATTTCCCCTGGTAACCATCCTTGTGACGCTCCTAGGATGAATACAACGAAGACAAACCAGAGGATGACTGCGACCACACTGATTATGATGATGATCACAAAGGCAATGAGCAGGATCTTAACCCATCTTTCCATTGAATCAACCTCCTTCTATTGATTAGCTAGTTTGTATGTTTGGTTCCTAATAACAGTAACTATTTCTTCTTGCGCCGCTTCCCTAATATTAACACCATTGCTAGAACCAGCCCTGCCCCGATGGTGACTGCTGGGAAGCCCGGAATTCCTGGTGGTAGCTCACCATTTGAGGTAGTTGGTGGTGAGATGTCGACGGTGTCACTAACCCTGATGTTATCGATGGCGGTGTCTAGTTCAGCTTGCACGACGAAATAGTTGGAGGAGTTGTAGGTCGTATCTACAAACTCCATGGCGAGCGTTCCGTTGATGTAGACGTAGAACTGTCCATCAGCGTCGCGGGTGATATCGAAGTGGTGCCAGCCAAGAATCGTTGTGGGCGTATAGTTGCCAAGACGAGTCGGCACGTAATTCCAGTGCCGGAAGAAGTAGATTTGCTCATTACGACCCGACACGGTGATGTCGTAACTATAATATTCGATGAGGGGCGCCCCGATTTCGAGGGAGATGAACTGAACCCCGATTCCCAAATATCCGCAGTGGATGTCAAAGCTCCAGGTGCCTGTGGCGACGGTGCTGGTGTGGGAGGCCCGGCTCATCATTCCTGCGTCACCCTGCAGAGTGTGGTCGTCTGCAGAGAATACACCGGTGTCCACTGTCCATCCGTCAAGGGTTCCGTCGTTGAAGTCATCGGACCACACCGTTGCTGCCTGACAGGGAGGGGCGTGGATAAGGAGACACCAGAGGAGAACTCCTACAACAAGCGTTAGGGTAAATCGTTTGCTCAGTTGCTCCATGCTACTTCGCATGAATGCGTACTAGCCTCCTTTAATGAAGCTATCGATTTAGGCATAGCCTTCTCCTGTGTCTGAGAACGTTTATAGCACTAGAAGTACAAAGGGGTGCTCCTAGGTGGACATCGTTGAGACGGTCAAAAATTACGAGCCTTATGTATCTCGCAGCCTTTCTCTTTTCCATTTTCCCCATCCTCTCCCTTCTCCTACTACCCTTTTTACCTTACTCCTTCTGGATTATCTTTCCTATGCCCCCAATAAGTCCCCTTTCTCTTTTTACTTTGGAGCATGTCTTGGTGCCTGTGATGGGAGTTCTCCTCCCCTTTGGTGTGTACTACGCGTACACGGAGAAGCAGATGTCACACAATCATATATGTCTTCGAGGAGAGGTTCTCTCCATCCGTGGCTCCACGGGTCCAGGAACCTTCGGGACTTTTACCTCAATCTTAATGATTTGTGTTCTCCTGGGTGTCCCACTTCTTGGTGGTTGGGTTTCCATGGCTCCACCGGATCCCCTCGCTTATGTCTGCTATTTTTCCGCGATTATTCTCTCCTTTGTGGGGGGAGTCAACTACAGGACATCTGAATCTGTCATAGAAAGAGCTACACCTCAGTAGCGGATATTTATTGGAAAGAAATTCTGATAGCGCTTTAGGAAATAGCAGTTGTCACACAGTCTGCTAGGGTTTGCCGGTGGTTTCCTCGATTTTCTCTTCTGGGGTCTCAGTAGGCTCCAGACCGTTTGCCGGCACCTCAATGGGTTCGGGGGGTGTTGTGGGGATATCTTCGTGGGGTTGGTGGGTAGCTTCAACTGCTTCCTTGTCTCGTGAGATCTCTTCAAGGATTGTCCTGTCCTTGGGTATCGGGTAGCT
>JABXGV010000154.1 GCA_016550485.1 archaeon | reverse complement strand
TACGGAAAATGATTACTGTCGATTGGGAGAAAGGCACTGTGAAGCTTCCATCAGGCATCACTAAGCTTCTAGGACAGTGGGTCTAGCAACTGCCGGCGTCTTTCTATACATCTATACACTTCATAGACCAAGTGTCCAGTTTAGGTAAGCCGTGTGCAACGGTCTAGTAAACTTATAAACCATCAGAGTACCAAACACGAAACTAGATTCTGTATGACAAACACGACATGGAATACCATACTAGAAACCATAAAAGAGCACGGGATAGTTCATCTAACGCTCATAGACCCTGATCCCCACAAACAGACCCCTAAAGATGCTGCGCAAATTGCCAAGCTAGCTGAGCAGGCAGGGTCCAATGGAATTATGGTGGGAGGATCTACCGCCTTTGGCATTATCGATGAGACACTACAAAAAATCAAGCGAGAGGTACACATCCCAGTTATTCTCTTTCCTGGCAATGTTTCAGGGCTCTCTCGTTTCGCTGATGCAGTGTTTTTTATGAGTCTTCTTAATTCTCGAACGACCTATTGGATTGTTGATGTACAGACATTGGGGGCGCGGTATATCAAGCAGTTCAATCTCGAACCAATATCTATGGCCTACTTAATTGTGGATCCTGGTGGCACTGCTGGGTATGTAGGTGACGCACGACTAATACCCCGACATAAACCAGAAATTGCGCTCGGTTATGCACTTGCCGCCCAGTATTTAGGATTCAGTATGGTCTATCTCGAAGCTGGTTCAGGTGCTGATAATGCAGTTCCTCTTCCAATGGTTGAAGCCGTATCAAAGTACTTGGATATCCCCCGTGCCGTTGGTGGAGGTATTACAACTCCCAAAGAGGCCGCCGCTGTGGCTGCATCAGGAGCAGATATTATCGTCCAAGGCACTATAGTGGAGCGAACCATCCGAGAAGATGGCGGTAAGTCTCTGTCAAATACAATTCAGGCTATCCAAAAAGCTAAACAAAAGAGTTAGCACTATCACTTGACGCTATAAGAAGAAGTTGTTGAATCACCTCCACCAAGTGGAGGAAATATTGCTACAACATCACCATTTTCAAGGGAGGTATGGATGCCATCTATTAACCGAATATGGCGGCCGTTGACAAGGACATGGAAATGCCGTTTGAGTGCCCCATCTTCTTCTAAAAGCATTTGGCGGACTTTCTCCCCGAACCGTTCTACAAGTATTTCAAGTACTTCTTCAATATCGGGTGCGTCTACTTGTGTCTCTTTTACACCCGCAAGAATTCGTAGAATTGTGAAAAGGCGAACAGTGGTAATGGGCTTGGCATTTACCAATTCGACTAACCTCATAACAAGCAAGAATCATCCTTTATCCAACTGCTTCATAGGAAGCAAAACCTTTTCAATCGTTCGTTGAGACGCTATCATGAAAGGTGTTTTCATCCTGGAACTCTTCGATAGCCATTCACACATCGAGATGCCACGACTCTATCCATCAGCAGCAGCTGTTGTGAAACGAGCAAAAGCAGCAGGTGTAATCGGTGTTGTGGTAAGTCCAATCGAGCCAAAATTCTATACGAAGGCACTTGATTTAGTGGAACGGTTTCCGGGCTATATTTGGGCAACGTTTGGCCTTCATCCACCAAGGACAACCCCTAGAACCGTCAAACAATGTATACGTCTTATCCGTGAACATTCCGAACGTATTTTAGCTATCGGAGAAGTAGGGCTTGACTATTATTGGGAAAAGAGTGAACAGAAGCGCGAGTTACAGCGGCATCACTTCATTGAGTTTATTCGGTTAGCAGATGAACTAGAACTTCCATTAGTAGTCCATTCTCGAGAAGCAGAAGCAGATGCCATTCGTATACTAAAAGAGGAGCAGGCAACACGTCTGCAACTTCATTGTTTTAATGACTCAAGCCTTGTTGCAGAGGCTGCTTCAGAAAATTGGTTCATGAGTGTACCCACTAGTGTAGTTTCTAGACGGCGAATGCAGCGAATAGCTCAAATGATGCCCTTAGCTAATATGCTTCTCGAGACCGATGCACCTTGGCTAGCCCCTCAGCCGCGTCAACAAAACGAGCCTGCAAACCTCCCCTTAGCAGTAGCCAAGATCGCAGAACTCCAAGAGACAACAGAAGAGGTTGTTGCCGAGAGTACAACAAAGAACGCATTAGAACTATTCAATCTAGAATTGTACAAAGGTAAGGTTCAGCGTCGTTAACGAACAGTCAACGTTTTACTAATGTTTCTAGGGTAATCAGGATCGATTTTTTTGAACACGGCTAGATGATAGGCTAGTAATTGAAGCGGTACGGCCTGGATTATTGGACTCAAGTAGTGGCTAGAAGAGGGGACCGCAAGATAGTCCTCTTCAGCAACATATCGCTTTAACAAAGAGTTGTCCTCCGCAGTCAAAATGATGCGCGCGCCACGACATTCAACTTCAGAAAGGTGATTGACGAGATGTTCAGCGTCGTTTGGCGCAACAGTGAAAACGATGGGATAACCCTCCTTAACAATGCTAAGGGGGCCATGCTTGAATTCACTAGAGTACATACCATCGGCTACGATATAGCAGACTTCCTTAATTTTAAGAGCACCTTCTAGTGCCACGCCATGGGTAAGCCCATACCCTAGCACGTAGAAGTGAGGGAATTGATCCAGATAAGGTGCAAGGCTCCGTGCTTTCACTGTTGTTGTAGCAATCGTCTGTTCTAGAAGATCAGGTAACTGAGTTTGGAGTTCATCGAGAAGAGTTTCACCCATGTCCTTTGAGAGGACCCCTTGCTTGATTCCAATTCGTGCGGCGATGTACGCGAAGAGAATAACTTGACTTGTGTAAGTCTTTGTGGCAGGAACACTAATTTCAAAGCCACAACCTAAAGGTAGATAGATATCGCTAAGGTACGTAAGTGTAGACCCCAAGACATTAACTATACTAAGGATTCGAGAGTTGCGTTCTTTACAGTGATGAACAACATCGATAATATCCTTTGTTTCCCCGCTTTGACTGACACAGACTACAACATCGCCTTTCCGGATGGTTTGCCCAAACTGGGAGATAAACTGCCCACCAACAACTGGAATGGCAGATAAACCTGCTAAATCGTTGAAATAATAGCTTGCAACGGATGTAGCATGGTAGCTAGAACCACATCCTACAAAGAAAATACGCTCAGCATCAATAAGTGCCTGCTCGAAATTTGTGATATACGGTTCACGGACCGCGTTAAAAAGGCTCCGAGCACTACTAGCCTGCTCGTGAATCTCCTTCAACATAAAATGAGGGTAGCCACCCTTCTGGGCTACTCGAATGTCTGCATCTGAAATATAGGGACTCCGTTCAACAACAGAGTTATCACTTATCTGGCGGATTTCGATGCTTTCAGGTGAAAGTATTAACATTTCTCCGTCATGGACGTTGAGGATGTTGCGAGTGACAGGTAAAATACTAGGAAGATCGCTGCTTACGCATGTCTCACCCTCGCCAATTCCTGCAAAGAGACTAGAACCCATTTTCACAGCGTAGACCTTATCATCATCCTTATGCATAATTGCAAAGGCATAATCGCCACGTAAATCTCCACACCCCTTCCGGATTGCTTCTACCATATCTCCGATTTTATCATAGTATCTTTCAACCGCATGAACGCAAATTTCCCCATCATTCATGCTCCTGATGATATGCCCTTCACTTGTATACAATTCCCGCAAAGGCAAGTAATTCACGATATTGCCATTGTGTGCACCTGCAATATCCTTGTCACAGTCAAAATGGGGCTGCGCATTAACCTTGCTGGGAGCACCGAAGGTCGCCCAGCGGAGCTGCGCTATTCCCTTATGCCCCGGCATTTCAGCAAGGCCCAGTTTCGCTGCAACTTCCTCAATCCTTCCTTTATCCTTTCGTAGCAGAATTCTTCCTTTGTGAACTGTAGCGACACCAACAGTGTCATAACCTCGATAAGTAAGCTTCTCAGCACCTTCAACGAGAATCTGACCAATATCTTGCCGTCGATTTGAGGTAATTGCAAAGATTCCGCACAAGCTGGTTGACTCCTATTGCTGATTTGACAGACTAGGTTTAACTGTTTTTTCTATGTTTCATCAACCCGACATTGAATACAATAGTAACAGTTCTATGTTTGTACTAGCCGTTGTAATGCAGTAAGCCCGTCTCGAATCAATGCGTATCGCTCGGCATGTCCAGCTAAGTAGTCATGTAATGTGGAGAATTCAGAACTACTACGCAGTGTACATATTGTATCCAAAGTTGTTAGCGGCGTTAGAGTATGGAGGCGCACTGCTCGGCGAAGGAAGAGGGTTACTCGATAGGCGTCCTCCCGGCTAAGTCGCTTTTGAATTCTTTTGGGTACTGAAGCCCTTAAGGTGCGAAATTGCGCTGCAAGACCTTCCGGATTCTCGATAAGAGACAAGCAAGTAGAGAATAGTAGTGCATTGGCCATAATATCAAATTCCCACCAATGCATAGGCTGCTCCTGTATTGCCAGCTGAAGAGCCGTGGTTATACATCGTTGACTAGTGGCGCATTTATCAAGAAGATAAAATAAGTCGCTAGCTTCAAGTAGAAGTCCAGCAGCCCGTGTATATCGGTGTTTATGCCAATAGAACTCCGCACTTACAAGGATGGCAACCAGAGCATCAGCCAGCATACTTACGTTTCGGAGACGCCAGCTTTCCTGTAAATAGTTCCCCAACTTCGAGTAAGCCACCTCCGAAGTCGGAGAAGACAACAATCCTCTAAGCCGCAGCTCAGCTTCTGAAACAAAGGATTGTTGATTATCGATTTGTTGCCATAACTCGCGCCATAATTCTTGCAGAGTATTTACCCCTTTGGTTTCTAGCCTTATCACTTATTGGATTTTTGCCCTTTTAAAGTGGAAATCCTCAAAGAAGTAGTAGCCAAGGAATAGTTAACCAAAACTTTTTGTTGGTTCGTTGACTGTAACATCAGGTGGCGTTTGTATAATGGTTTCAAAGAAAACCATCCTCTCAATTCTTTCAATAGCAGTAATTACTACTTTGATTCTTTCATTTATACTTCCGCCACTACTAATGCTTCCGGTTCCCAGGGATGAACCCTACGAAGACGTCCCCACCTACGGGGCAGGCGTCACCGTGAATGCTACCGGTGACAATTCACTTCTCAATAATATCACCATAGATGATGTTCCATTTGATTTGCCGTGGGATCTTAATCCCTTTGAAACCTTTGCTCTGGTATCACCCGCAGACCCGCCTCGATACTGGAAGAGGAGCGCCTATGATACCTACTCTTACAACTCGAGTTATGGTTCAAGTTGGGGGAAAGATAATTCCACAACGTTCACACTGGCAGAACGTCCAGGTGGAGGCGAGATAGTCTACACTGTCACCATGAATATTAGTCATGGTTTTGGGGGAACCTTCGGATTATTCTCTCTTTGGCCTGATCCATGGATTATTCCCGATTCTGTGAATTCCCCTCATTTACTACTTCCATACGACCTCGAGACAGACCAATATGGTAGCACCATACTTGTTGCGCGATTCGATGAAAATACTACTTCTGAGCTTACCTACGAAGTGACCTACGAACCGCTTAACTGGACTCTTATCAGACCCCAAGCTTTGTCGGCAGATAACACACCTCCTAGCTTGAGCCTTTACCGGACCCAAGGCCTAGATCAGTTAAGCTCTGCTACCCACACAAACATTCAAAATAGGCTAAGTGTAATCCTAGCCGGAGTTCCAGATAATGCCTTCGAAGAGGCTTTCGCTATACTCGAATATTTCAAGGAAGCCTTCACCTTCAACCTAGTTTCTGAAAGACCAGGACCAGGCGATGAAGCAGTTGAATGGTTTCTAACGGAAGAGGCTGGAATAGGCCAAGACTTTGCTACAACCTATACTATGTTTCTTCGTAAACAGGGTATCGCTGCACGTCTGGTGTATGGGGCGGTTCTAGGACAGCAGGACGGTAGCCAGCGAAGGTTACAGTTTTTGCATATGCACTTTTGGGTAGAAGTCTATATCCCTGTTAGCAGTTCTGATGGCTATTGGCTGCAGTTTGACCCTACACCTTTACCAAACATAATTACTGGGAGCCCCCCTGCTAGGGACCCTTATGTCATCAGCACCTATTACGACCTTGCCCTCAACGTCCCCACGCCAGTAGTGGACCGGGGTGTTCAGTTCCAAATAGAGGCTACAGTCACAAGGGATGGTTCACCTTCAGCAGGGGAGACGGTTGAGTTTTGGGATGATACAGAAAGTTGGCTATTAGGTACCAACACAACAACTGCAACAGGACAAACATCAATTGTCTTCACTTACAATAACTCAGCAATTGTTGGAGCACACATTCTTCGCGCTAATTCTCATAGAAGGAATGCTTATGGTGGCATCGGGCTTCACGGTGCTGCAAACATCACCTTCTCTGCTTCACCCTTGGAGGTTAACCGCACATCGGTTATCCTGTTTAATGGCACTCTCACCGACGCAGTAAACGGAAGGGGAATCTCTCAAAACGAAGCGTTTCTAACCGAAGTTAGTATTTTCATCAACACTGAACTAGCCACTACGAAACTCACCGATCAAAATGGAATATACTCTACATACTATTCCATACCTCAGAGCCATCACCCATTTGGAGCGGCGACAGCCTTTGCTTCCTTCAGTTTTCCCGGGGTGATTGATCCTGTAGTGAGCCTTCCTCAGGTACTTAACATTACAGCTCAATCCCAACTCTCCATACAAGCAGTGCCTAATGCTGCTCGTGTAAACAGTTATGTGAATATTTCTGGGCAACTATGCTTTGAAAACAGTACAGGAATTCCTAGTGCTACTGTTCAATTGTTCTGGGATGGAATGCCGCTAGGAGGGGTAACGACAGATAACAATGGTAATTTCCGCTATGACCATAATGCAACAGCTCTTGGTCAAGTTACAGTTGAAGCACAGTATCTTGGCGGAACGGATATTTTTGGATCAAGAGCAGCCACTTCTGTCCTCATTCATGACGATGGGACAATTGTTGTCTTTGTAGACGATGATGATGGCGATGACTTGACTCAGCGAGGAAATTGGGTTCAATTTACCGGTTGGGTTGAGAACTCAACTGGACAACGGCAAGCAGGCGTCACCGTAGAGATATTCTTGAATGGGAGCCTTATCGCAACATCTACCACGAATGCTACCGGTGGAATAGATTTCTCGTATCAGGTAGCGGCTAGCCGGCCAGTAGGATTCTTTGAGGTCACTGGGGATGTGGTCAGTTCAACGCTTAATGTTACGAGCACTAGAGATTATTTCAGTGTTAATTCGACTACCCAAGTAGTTAGTCTCCAGTTCAACGCGTCTCAAGCCCGTATTGAGGAGGGCATCGTTTTCACAGGTCAACTTGTCGACGACCAACAAGGGCCATTGTCCGGTGCCAACGTATCTGCGGAACTCTCCTACGACACAACAAGTATCGCGTTAGGTTGGACTCTAACCCAAGCGACTGGCGTATTTGGATTCACTTTGACATTACCTACGAGCATCTCTGCAACCGTATCATCCGTCAACTTCACTGTGACCTATAATGGGGATGTCTATTACGGAACCAGCAATGCATCACGGAAGCTGGATGTTTTCCTGGATGCTACGCTGCTCATTGAAGTGGATAATGGTCCTCACCCAGGAGGAACAACTATCAGTGTTGATGGAATTTTCAGGGATAGTTTTGGTCGTCCCCTATCAAACCGAGAGATTCTTCTTGTTTTCAATGGGCAAGTAGAATTTTCAGGTAGTACAGACAATCAAGGGCGAGTAAGCTTCACGCTTCAACTCCCACTAGGGTTACCTCAAGACGCTAGCTACCCCATTCATCTCGAACACAGAACAGTAATTGTAATTTCGTCAAATCAGGAATTAATCACAGTCGAGGCAGCAGTAATAATGCAGTATCCAATACCTCTTGAATATATCATAGCTATAGTCATTGTAGCAATCATCGTTATCGTAGCAATTGTTGTATATCGTCGTCTTCGTGGCCGAGGTCCTCGGAGTTCTAGAGGAGGACCTTTAGTGGACGCAGCAGCAATGTTGACTGAACTCCGTCAGCTCCTCAGTGACCAAAAGTACCGAGAGAGCATCCTCTACGCCTTCCAAATGTTCGAGACAATCGTCCAAAGCAAGCTCGGAATCTTCCGAGAACCTAACATGACGCTAAGGGAATACGCTAACATCGCCACCGCCCAAGGCGGATTAGACACAACTAGCATGCAGGTATTCATCAAAGGAGTAGAAGAGGCGAAGTTCAGTGACCATCAAATTACCTATCAAACCTGCTTGACAACCCTCAACGCATTTGCGACATGCTACAACACACTTACTAGTGGTTCTCTAAGATTTGTGACTAGTCAAGAGCAAACCACTTGAAAGGTCTATATGAAGAACAGCTATTTTGTGTGGTAGCTTCTTGCTGTTCTAACACATGGGCATTGGCATAGGCATCTACTACCTTTTCATCTACTTTTAGGCGTGAAAAGATTGATGCCTAAAGGCAACGAAAACACCAAATAGTGTTGCCTAAAGGCAACAAGAAACATTGAAGCTTTTGTTATATCGTTGCAGCAACCAAGTTTGTATAGAGAACTAAATTAACCCTTCCTTTCTTGCTTCGCTCAGTCTAGCATTCACAAATTTGTCTGTAATTCCAAGAAGTTGAGCGATTTCAACTGGACGAAACCCGAGAGAGGATAGCGTTATTATTTTTTCTTTCTTAGTCTTTATTTCCTTTAAGGCAATAGCAACCAGCAAGCGGGAAATCATTTCTAGTCTTTCAAGTAAGCGATCAAATTGATCTTTTTCCATTATTTTTTTC